>CAZHMX010000074.1:0-9688 GCA_964533725.1 uncultured Alistipes sp.
AGCCGCGAGATGTTCCAGCGGTCGGTCTTGTAGGCGATGGCCGAGACGCCGAATCCGGCGATGTAGGGCGGCACGCCGTAGTGACAGAACATCGGTTCGTAGTCCTTGTAGTGCACGAGCGTGCGCAGCGTGCCGTCGGCGTGTTGCTCGATGAGGGGATAGAGCGGCAGACTCTTCGCCTCGGCGGGTGTGAACCGGTTCCAGTCGTGGTGCAGCAGGGCGTGGGTGCCGTCGCGGGCGATGCGCACGCGCGAGGCGTCCTGGTGGTGGAACGAGAGGAAGGAGTGGCGGCGGTCGGTGATCACCTCCAGAAAGGCGTTGCCGAAGAGGGCCTTGTCGAAGGCCAGCTTGTAGAGCACGCGGTGCAGCGATTCGCCCTGCCCGTTGGCGCAGTCGATCAGCGCGGCGAGGATCGGGTTGTCGTCGGGGGTGAGGAATCCTTTGCCGGCGATGTAGTCGGCCTTGTCGTTGATGATGCGCCGGTGGGTGGTCGAACGGCGCGACATCAGGGCCAGGGCGTTGGGGAAGAGGTTGTCGTTGCCCCAGCGCCAGAAACGGCGGTCGGCCACGAGCGTGCCCGCACCGACGTAGGGGTCGTCCGAGTGGTCGACGACGAGGGTTTTGGTCTTGAAAGTTTCCATTTTCGTGTGGTTTTAGGCGGGTTCGTAACGCAGAGCGCGCGAGGCGTCGCAGGATTCGAGGTGGAGTTCGAGCTGGGGCAGGTCGGCGGGTTTCGCGCCCGAGAAGAAGCGGTATCCGGTCAGCCGCAGCGGCTGTTCGAGTCCCAGCCGTTCGGACCATCCGACGACGAGCCGTTCGCCGTTGCGCAGTTCGACGCAGGCCACCGCGCCGTCCGTGGCGAGCGCCTCGAGGAGCT
This sequence comes from uncultured Alistipes sp., assembly GCA_964533725.1. GTDB lineage: Bacteria > Bacteroidota > Bacteroidia > Bacteroidales > Rikenellaceae > Alistipes. The sequence goes on from CAZHMX010000074.1 coordinate 878, forward strand.
CTCCCGCCAGCTCCTCGCGGCCCGTATACCAGTAAAATACGGCCTTCAGCGTGTGGCGTGTGGCGGGCAGTCCCTCTTCGCGGACCGACTCCTCGGTGTAGGAGGAGCGGTCCTCGACCAGCAGGGCGGTGAGGGGCGCGGCGCCCGTGCGCAGGTCGATCCCCACGCAGCGGCCGCCTGCCGCCCGCACCGCCTCGATGTCGTCTTTGCGATAGAGGCTCACCCCCGCAATCCCGCCCACGGGTTTGTAAAGGGGTGTCATGGTTTACTCGTCATCCTCGTCATCGGTCGTCAGCTTGTCGACCATGTGGGCATAGGTGATCACCTGCTCGTCGAGCACGTCGCAGCCGGCCATGAAGACGGCGCGCTGACGGTTCTCCATGTTGTCGGGGTTGTACCACATGCGGACCTCGGTGCCGGGGAAGTCGTTGGTGTTGACGGCCAGCACCAGGTTGCGGCGGTCGGTGAAGATGCAGAACGAGGTGTCGTACGAGGTCTGGTATTTGTAACCGCCCAGCGACACGTCGACGACGGGGATTCCGTGATAGAGCAGCGTCGGACGGCCCTCGATCATCTGGGTGTAGGAGCCCTCGCCGCCGCGCTCGTCGAGGTATTTCTCGTAGAGGTGGTAGATATCCGTGGTCACGAAGAAGGCCAGATGTCCCTCCGCTTTGGCCGCCTGCAGCCGCGGGTCGGCGTTCAGCCACAGCGACTCGAAGATCTCGATGGCCTTGGCGGGGGTCTTCAGATCGGTCTCGAGATACTCCTTGACGTAGATATCGTCGTTGTCGACATAATCCTTGATGGCGCGCATGAAGCCGTTGAAGGTGTTCATGCCGTTGGTGAGCCGGGTATCGCCGTACCACATGGTGGCGCGGATCGACTCGGCGACGTTCTTGCGGAAGAGCTCGGTCTCGGCCTCTTCGAGGATCGTGCCCGAGAAGTCCTGGAAGTTGACGTCGGGGCGGGCCATGATGCTCTCGTAGATCATCGAGAAGTAGTCGATGGCGCTGACGCCGAGTTCGGCCTTGACGCGGTTCAGCTGGATGGTTTTCTGTTTTCGGAGGTTGGGATGTCCGGCGTTCCAGACGCAGGAGTTGAACTTTCGCAGGAGCATGCCTTGCGTCTCCCAGATGGGGATGGTGGTGGGGGTGGGGAGGTTGTAGAGGATTCTCACGCCCAGCTCCTGTGCCGAAGGTCCCGTCAGCATCGGACGGAAGAAGATGGTGTCGAGGGTCTGGCCCGTGTAGGACTTTGCATTTTCGATGTAAGACATACGTTTAAGATTTTGGTGTTTTTTTTGTAAGTTTTTGTGTTGTCGCGCGTTTTCCGCTTTTGGCGGGATCTGACGTTCCGTTTTCCCGCCGGTGTTTTGCGGACCTTTTCGGATTTCCGCTTCTTGCTTTTGCTGTTTCGCTTTTCGGGTTTCTCGAAATGGCTCGGGTGTCCCGGACTTTTCGGGCTGTCGACCTGCCCGATCCTCCCGTTACCCCGCTGTTCCGGCTTTTCGGCCGCTCCGGATTCCGGAGATTTCCGTATTTTAATCTTCAGGGCCGTTCCATGGGGCCGTGTTCCGGGGGGCCTGCGGTTCAGGACTTCCCGGGTTCAGGTGTTTTTGCGTTTTCTGTCTTCGGGCGTTTCGTGTGTTTTAACGGTTCTGTATTCGCGTCGGATCGGGGGGCTACATGCACATGCGCCGGGCATCCTCGGCATAGGCGCGTTCGTTGGCCGAACGCTGGTACTCGTAGGCGGCGGGATCCTCGACGGGCCGCGTGGCGGTGGGCTTGGCGTCGTTCTGGCCGCGGTTGAAGGCGATACGCGAACGGATCATCTCGCGCAGCGGATCGGGATCGTCCATGTGGAAGATGTTTTTGTCGACCGGCGGCGCGACCCGCACCATCCGTTCGTCGCGAACCTCCCTCATCCGGCCCTCTTCCGTGCCTTCCGCCTCATTGCTGCCGCCCGCAAAGAGGCTGCGCAGGTGGCTAACCAGAGCCCGCCAGCCGGTTGCGGGCTTCTCCGCAGATCCGGCGACGCCCTTTCCGACGCTGTTTTCCGTGCCCTTTCCGGCCTCTTTCCCGGTTCCCCGGGCGAGACCTTCCGCCTCGGCCGTTGCGGCACAGTCCCCGGCAGCCGTTGCGGTATGGTCTCCGGCGACCGTCGCAGCACGCTCCCCGGCAGCCATCGCAGTACCGTTCCCGTCGGCCGTCGCGGTACAGTCTCTGCCGGCCGTCGCGTCCTCCTCCGCGCCAGCCGCCCCGAGGCCTGTCCCGTCACCCCGGAATTCCCCGGGGGTCTCGGTGCCGCCCGTCGTCCGGGACCCTTCGGCCGGGTCCGCCGCAACCGTTTCGCCGGCCGCGACCTCCGCACGGAGGCTGTCCGCCGTGTTGCCGGTCCCGACGCCGTTTTTCCCGGCCGCGGTTCCTTTCTGTCCGTCGGCGGAGTCTTCGCGGCGGGAGTCGTCGATCACCACGTCGGCCAGCCCCGCCTCCACGGCCTCGGCGGGAGAGAGCCAGCGCCCCGCACCGTTGTTTTCGGCCATCAGGGCGATAAAACCGCCGACCGGAGCCCCCGAACGTTCGGCATAGAGGGTGGCCAGACGCTCATCGGTCTTGCGCAGCAGATCGGTCGAGGCCTCCAGCTCGGCGACATTCCCCTCGGTGGCGCAGATCGAGTTGTGGATCAGATAGAGCGCGCTCGAGGCGATACGGCGACATCCGGCCGAGGCGGCCTGTGCGATGACGGTGGCTGCCGAGGCCGTGTAGCCGTAACAGCAGGTGACGACGCGCCCCGGGAGCGATTTCAGCGCTTCGTAGATCAGCAGCGCGTCGTTCACGTCGCCGCCCGTCGAGCGGATGTTGACCACCACTTCGGGGGCCTCGATCTCGCTGATGCGCAACAGCGTTTCGGTCAGTTTTTCGTACGTCGCCACGCGCGCTCCGGGGTTGTTGAACTGCAGATTCTCGTCCACGCCGATCGTCCCTTCGATATCGATGACCGAACGTTCGGGCGAGAGATTGCGGATTGAGATGTTGTTTTTTGTCATGGGTTTTTCAGTTTACGATAGATGATGGAACGAATCTTTTCATAGGAGCAGCAGAACTCTTCGGCGACCCGGAACATGGCGTCCACCCGTCCCGAGCCTGCCCGCTGAAGTTCCGCGACCCGTTGCCGCACGGCGCCCCGCTCGGCGGCCCGCAGGTCGATCAGCCCCCGGTCCAGCAGCCGGCCGAGCAATTCCCCGCCGCCCTCCTGCCCGAACTCCCGGCGGAGGTATTCGGCTGTCCGGGCCTCGGGTCCGGCGGGGGCGGCCGTTTCAGAGCGCATTTTCGAAGACGCAGCGTGCCCGGTGCGTCTCGGGGTCATACTCTTTGAGCCGGCGCAGCAGATAGAGCGGTCCGCCGGGTTCCGCCGTCAGCCGGAAGAGCGAGTTGCAGCCGACCATGCCGTCGGCCGCACGGTGACGGAGCAGGGCGACCTCCTCGGGCTGAAGCCGTAACGTCAGGGTCACCTGCTGGGCGAACGAACGGCGCTCCTCCTCGTGGTCGTGGAAACGGTGAAGCCCCTCGGCGGTCGCGGTCCCGTCGAACCGCAGACTCGTCCCGTCGATCGCCTCCGTGAACTGTGCCGCGGGATAGTAGCCGTCGGGCGCGGGATATCCCCAGACCTCCCCCTCGGGCAGCGGCTGCAACCCCCTGAAGCTGACGATGATGGGGTTGAAATACCCCTCTTCCTCGATCTGCCCTGCGGCGATGACCTTGACCGACGGCGCGTTGACCCTGAACCCGCTCTGCTCCCTGGCCGCCTCGAAGAAGGGATTGGTCCGCCGCTGACACCCGTCCTGTGTGGCGACATTCTGCGTCCTCACGCGCCAGCCGGCATAAGGCGTCCCCGCGGTTCCGCTCTCCCCGGTCTCCTCTGCGCCGTTTGTCCCGTCCGTCTCTGCCGTCTCTGCCAGCTCTGCCGGCTCCGTACCGTTGTCCTCCGTACCGCTTCCGGAGGATGTCAGGTCCTCCGTTGCGCTATCGTCGTCATCGACACTGTTGGCGAAGAGATAGAGCCGGCTTTCGCGCTCCCCGGTGGCCCGGTCGCACCGCACGACGGGCTGCGAACGGTCGATGCGGTCGCTCCAGTCGATCACCTGACTCCGGTCGTAAAACAGCGCCTCGGGTTCGACGTAGATTTCGCGGGCCTCGGTGTCGGTGTGGATGCGGAGGTTGAAGAGGTGGACCAGGGCCTCGATCAGCACCGACTGGTAGATCGGATGGCGGGCGATGTCGTGGAAGTGGACGAGCGAACCGAAGCCGGGTCTCTGCGAGAAGTTGATCCCGAGCGTGGTCCCCTCGTGCAGGGTCAGCGTCATCCCCGGCTCGGCTCCCGAGAAATAGACCGAGTGGAAGTGGCGGCCGCTCGGGGTGATCTGCTCGACGGGGGTGTCGACGTCGATCTCCACGCGCATGCGTCCCTGCTCGCCGATCGAACCGTTGTAGAGGGCCCAGTCCAGCGGCGAGGCGACCCACACGCCGGCCGTCTGCTGTTGCAGGACCGGCTTCGAGGGGCTCCACGTCGATGAGGTGATCAGCTGGGTCGTCCGCCCGCTGAAACCGGCCAACACCGTGCCCTGCTGGTCCACCACGCGGTAGGAGCCGTCCGACGGGGCATCGAAGACCACCACCGTGTAGCTGTGCGCGGCGAGCATCTCGTCCCGTTTGTCGCGGAAGAGGTTGGTCAGCCGCCCCTGCAGCGTGACCCCTTCGCCCAGATAGAAGCTGTCGAAGCCCCGCAGCCGGGTGCGCGAGAGAATGCGGTAGTCGGTCGTGTACTCCAGATGGAAGCGGAACGAGGCCTTCAGCGTGCTGCGGGGCTTGAAGACCGGCTCGCCGTCCTCGATTATGAGGGTCCCGCCGTGGTTGCAGATGTCGCTCATCGGCTGCCCCGTCGAGTCGGTCTCCAGCGGCGAGAAGGTGTCGACGACGGGCCCCACGGAGGACTGGTGTACGGGCAGCGAGGTGTAGACGCGCCCGCTGGCATTGGCCGTGGCCGAGACGTCGTTTTTGCGCCGCGCGAAGAATCCGTAACGGTTGTGCATGGCGGCCGTGTCGCTTGCGGCATAGGCCCCGCTCATGTAGAGCGAACGGAAGAACTCCGACTCGAAGAACCCGCTCACCAGTTTGTACCCGGCCCGGCAGAAGATCGCCCGCACGAGGTTGTAGAGGCGCAGAAACGGGTGATATCCGCTCGTGGTCAGGATGCGCTCCACCTCCTTGTACCCCGACGGATGCAGCGGCTCGAACCCCTCGCGGAAGACGGGCAGGAAGCAGACCGGCGCCCCCTCCTCCCAGGTCTGGGCGATGGTCTGGAGGTCGAATTTCCCCTGCCATCCGACCGGCGTCGCGTGCAGCCGTCCCAGTGCCGCCGCCTCCGCCCACGAGGCTCCCGGACTGTGAACCTCGACCCGAAAGCCCGTCTTGTCGGAGAACTCCGCGATCCGCGCGTAACCCGTAATCAGCGGCACCCCCTCGACCTCCACCGCGGCCTCGTGACGCGCTCCGTTGAACCGGTCGGCCTCCACCCCTTCGTCGGGATTCCCGAAGATGGCCCTGTTCCGCGGCGTGTCGTCCAGCAGCACCTCCACCCGCTCCCCTTCGCGCCGCAGGAAGGGCTGGGTCAGCTCCGCATCGTCGTATCGTCCCAGGCCGCTCGCCCGCCCGCCGTCGCAGACCTGCCCGTCGATCCTCAATACCATGCCGACACCTCCTCTCCGACGGCCTCCAGCGTGAATTCCAGCGCTTTAAGGTCTCCTTTCTCCACGATCAGATGGCCCTCGGCCACCACCTTCACCGGATGATACGCCCCCTGACGGTCGATGACCCAGCACTGCCGCGCCGCGCCGATCTCGGTCAGCGCACGCCTCACGACCAGCGGTTCGTAGGCCGACGTCACGATCACCCGCTGCCGCCTTACGCCCCGTTTCAACGCCTCCCGCTCGCCGTCGGTCCGCTCCTCGTGGATCTCCTCCTCGCGGCGGCACACCGGAAAGGTGTAGTGTTCGACCGACCCCAGCGCCGAGCGCCAGGCCACGTGCAGCGCCTGCCCGGGCGCGGCCACGGGGATAAAGAAGAGGTTCCCGATCATCACCCCTTCGCTGTTGAAGAGCTGACACTCCACGCGCCCGATTTTGCCTATCTTTCCGAACGCGAACCGCAGCACGAGCGGCAGGTCGTGGGCCGCGATCTGGCGTTCGATCTCCTCGCTGGTCTCCTCGGTGGCGAGGATCACCCTCACCCCGCGCACGGCGGGCATCAGCATCACCTCGTCGTATCCGTTGTCGGCCACTATCCGCAACGTGGGCATGGCGCTCAGGAAGGGGGCGTCGACGGCCGTGGAGTCCATCATCAGCAGCTCGGGCGAGAACTGCTCGTCGATTTGGAGCTGCACGCAGCGGACGCGGTCGTCGCACGGTCCGATGGTGATGGGGTGTTCGGGCGCCGTGGGGTTGTATTTCAGGGTCCGCAACACGGCCGGTGCGACATCCCAGGCTCCTCCCGTGCAGTGGAAGAACCGGCGGGTGGCGATCACCTCCCCGCTCTCGTCGTCCACCAGCCGGACGTCGCTATTTCGTGTTTCGGCGCCCTCGAACGTCACGACCGCCGCCTCTCTTGCAGTTCCGATTTTCTCGAATGGCATTGTGAATATCATATACTTGTCTTTTTGGTTGGTTTTCATTTATTCCGCGGTCCGAGGCGTCCGAACCGCACCCGGCCCGCGGCTCTGTCTGCCGGCGCTCCGGCCGCACGGTCAGAACCAGGTGATGATGCGCGCCTCCCCGGTCATCGCCAGGTCGCCTTTACCCGAGACCCCGAAGTACCGGGGCTGCACCGTAAGCCGTTCGACGGCAATGATCTGCTTCGCATAGCTCAGCTCGGAAAAGAGCTCCAGCACCTCCCGTTCCATCTGTTGCAGCGCCGCCTCGGCCTGCTGTGCGGCGTTGCGGTCGACCCCGCGCAACAGATGCATCCGCACCTGATAGGTGACGCGCCCGTGTTCCCGTCCGTCGACCTCCAGGACGCGGGGCAGTTCGAGCCATACGGCCGGAAAACTCCTGACCGTTTGGGGCAGCGCGGCGATGTCGCCGTAGTGAAACGGATACCCGAAACTGTTAGTCGCCTCCGCAAAGGCCTCTTTAATCGCTTTAAGGTTCATTTTTTTAATATTAATCTCTGTTTACAATCCGTTAATATGCCGTCCATAACCTGTCGACATCTTGTCGACAGGGTGTTGACACCCGTGAACAACCACGCTGTGCGATTGCCTTTTTGCGTGATAATCCGATGATACAAAGGTTATCGCCCCGTCATCCTTTGGTTGTTCACAACTTTTTTCTTCGAAGAGATCCGCCGCCCGCTGTTTGCGGTTTCGGCTATTCAATCATTGAATTACGGTACAAATATACAACGCGAAAACCCCGTTGTCAAGCGTTTTACCCATAATTTTTTTAACTTTTTTGAACCCACATTGATTTTCTGGAACTTACGCCGTCGCCCTTTTCGATCCCGCCGACCCTCTCCCCGCGTGATTTTTGCGCGATTTTCTTGTGCAAGATTTCGGATTTCGGCGAATGTGACGTATCTTTGCATCCGAATAAGCAAATCCTATGGAACAGAACAGCATATTGACCCGCCTCGACGGGCTGAAAATCAAGTACGAGGAGACCGGGCAGAAGCTCACCGACCCCGAAGTGATCGCCGACGTCAAACAGTTCGTCTCCCTCACCAAGGAGTACAAGGAGCTCGAACCGATCATCGACTCCTCGGAGCGTTACCGCACCGCCCTGGCCAACCTCGCCGAAGCCAAAGACACCCTCGTGAACGACAAGGACGAGGAGATGCGCGAGATGGCGCGCGAGATGATCAACGAGCTGGAGCCCGAAATCGCCCGCCTCGAGGAGGAGATCAAACTCCTGCTCATCCCCAAAGACCCGCAGGATGCCAAAAATGCCATCCTCGAGATCCGCGGCGGCACGGGCGGCGACGAAGCGGCCCTCTTTGCCGGCGACCTGCTGCGCATGTACACCAAATACATCGAGACCAAGGGCTGGCGCTACGAAATCACCTCCTTCTCCGACGGTGCCGCCGGCGGTTACAAGGAGGTGGTGCTGAAGGTCACCGGACAGAACGTCTACGGCACCCTCAAATACGAATCCGGCGTCCACCGCGTGCAGCGCGTCCCCTCGACCGAGACCCAGGGCCGCGTCCACACCTCCGCCGCCTCCGTAGCCGTCCTCCCCGAAGCCGAAGAGTTCGACATCGAGATCTCCATGAACGACATCCGCAAAGATATCTTCTGCGCCTCCGGTCCCGGCGGGCAGTCCGTCAACACCACCTACTCCGCCATCCGCCTGACCCACATCCCCACCGGTATCGTCGTGCAGTGCCAGGACCAGAAATCCCAGCTCAAAAACTTCGACAAAGCCTTCGAGGAACTCCGCACCCGCGTCTTTAACCTCGAATACTCCAAGTACCTCGACGAAATCGCCTCCAAACGCAAAACCATGGTCTCCACAGGCGACCGCTCCGCCAAAATCCGAACCTACAACTACCCCCAGGGCCGTATCACCGACCACCGCATCAACTACACCGTCTACAACCTCTCCGCCTTCATGGACGGCGACATCCAGGATGTCATCGACCACCTCATCGTCGCAGAAAACGCCGAACGACTCAAGGAGAGCGAACTGTAAGGCAAGGTCCTGACCGCGTGAACTGCACACGACTGCGCTCCTTGGGCCAATGGTTTGGCCCAGCCGCGCGG
>CAZHMX010000075.1:0-9673 GCA_964533725.1 uncultured Alistipes sp.
AGACCGTAGATGGCGTCGGCCATGGCGTCGACATCCCAGTAGTCGACCTTGACCGCGTAGTCGAGCACCTCGGCCACACCGCTCTGCTTGGAGATGATACTCGGCACATTCGAACGCATGGCCTCCAACGGCGAAATACCGAACGGCTCCGAAACCGAAGGCATGATGTAGACATCCGAGAGCTGGAACATCTTGTGCACGTCGGCACCGCGCAGGAAGCCCGTGAAGTGGAAGCGGTCGGCAATACCCAGACGGGCCACGCGACGGATCACGTGGTTCATCATATCGCCCGAACCCGCCATCACGAAGCGAACGTTCGGCACACGCTTCAACACCTTGGCCGCAGCCTCGACGAAGTAGTCGGGACCCTTCTGATAGGTGATACGACCCAGGAACGTCACGATCTTGTCCTTGACACCGCGTTCGGGCAGCGCCTCGTCTTTCTCGGCGAAACGTACGGCGTTATGAACCGTAACCACCTTTTCTGCGGGAATCCCGTAGCGCTCGATGACGATCTTGCGCGTGAGGTTCGACACGGCGATCACCCGGTCGGCGGCCGACATACCGGCACGTTCGATCGAATAGGTCTGCGTGTTGATGTTCTCGCCGCTGCGGTCGAACTCCGTGGCGTGCATGTGGACCACCAGCGGTTTGCCCGATACACGCTTGGCGGCGATACCGGCGAAATAGGTCAACCAGTCGTGGGCGTGGATCACATCGAACTGGCCCTCCAGGTCCTTGGCCACCTGGGCCGCGATGACGGCATAGCGGGCCACCTCTTCAAGCAGATTGGCGCCATACTTGCCCGAGAACGTATAGCGCTGTTTCCAGACATCGCTCGTCTCCCAAACCTTCTTGCCCGACTTCTTCCACTCCTCGTGGTAGGTGGCATACTCCTCGGGCGAGATGTAAGGTACCATATTGGAATCGATATGGATGAAGGACATTTTGCTCAAGATGTCGTCCGATCCAGACTCCGTCGAGCCGTAGACTGCCTCTACGTCGCTCGCGTTGACGATATTCACAAAGCGCTGATCTTCATCGCCCGAAGCCTTCGGCATCACGAAGATCACTTCGACGCCGTTTCGAGCCAGGCCGCGCGTCATGCCGTAGCACGCCGTACCCAGACCGCCCGCAATGTGGGGAGGAAACTCCCAACCAAACATTAATACTCGCATATACTTCTCTTTTTACTTTTTAGTCGTTTTCTTCGTTGCCTTCACCGTTTTGGAAGCCTTGGGAGCCTCGCCGGCATCGGGCAGATAGGCCTTTTTGCCACCGGCCGTCTTCTTGGCCTTGTAGGCCTCCGGACCGCCGCCCATACGACCCGTCATGCCGCAAATCGCCAGCACGGCACCCACAGACCAGGCCTGCGACATCGAGCCGCGGGGCGTGTACGGGGGATCGGCGTCGTAGATCTCGTTGATCGAACCGATGCAGTAGGTCTGGATATCCTCTTCGAAGCCGCGGATCATCTCCTCGGCCTGCGGCAGATAGTTCTTGCCGCTGATGTTGAAGCACAGGCGCAGATAGAAGGCCAACGGCCAAATCCACGTCGTGCCGTTCTTGGCGTCGGTGTCGCGCTGGCGCTGGTCGCCCTCCAGCTTGCCCTTGTAGAGCGGGTTGCGGGGCGACAGCGAACGCAGGCCGCGCGGCGTCAGCAGGTGCTGCTGCACGATGGCCATCACGCCCATCTGGATCTCCTCGTCGACCATCACGTTATCCAGAGCGCAGGCAATCACCATGTTGGGACGGATAAAGCGGTTGGTCTCGTACTCGTTCACGTAGTCGGCCAGATAACCCTCCTCGTGGAGCACGAATTTCTCGTTGAAGGCGGCTTTGGTCTTAGCGGGCAGGTCCTTCCACTCCTCGACAAAGGCCTTGTCGCCAGCCTTCTTGGCCAGTTTCAAAGCGTAACTTACGGCGTTGTACCACAGGGCCTGGATTTCAACAGCGTAACCTGCACGCGGCGTCACGGGCTGACCGTCGACGATCGAATCCATCCACGTGAGGGCCTTGCCGGGAGCCGCGGCCCAGATCAGGCCGTTGTCGTGCAGCGCCACGCCCTCGGCCGCACCGCGCTTGTAGGCGGCCAGGATCGACTTCATCGGTTCGCCGTAGCGCTCCCACACGGCTTTGTCGCCGATGTGGTGGCCCAGCATCTGGAGCGTCCAGAAGAACCACAGCGGAGCGTCGGCGGCCACCGAAGCCGAGGCCGAGCCGGCGAAGTCGCCGTCCTTCATGTCGCGGACCATCGTATCGAGCACCTCCATGCAGTCCTCCTTGTAGCCCTGCTCGAGCGTAATGCCCGGCAGCGAGATCAAGGTCTGGCGGCCGATCACGCCGAACCAGGGATAGCCGGCGATCACCTCCGTACGGTTGCCCGGGCGGCGGATCACGAACTGGCGGGCCGAGTGGTTCAGGCACGACAGGAAGTCGACTTTGTGGGTACGGCGGGCGATCGACGTCGCAAACATCTCCTCAATCTCCTTCGGCGAGGACATCTCCTCGACCGAACACGAGAAGATCACCGTGTCGCCTTTCTTGATCGGCATCTCGAAATAACCCGTGGTCAGCAGATCCTCGTGGCTCTCATAGCCGCGCAACGCCTCCTGCTGATACTCGAAGTTGTAGTACCAGTCGGGAGCGGCGACGAACTCGGCGTCGGGACGGTTGGTCTGCATATAGAGCCAGGGGAAACCCTCGTAGAGGCGGTTCTTGACGCCGCACGGCACGGGATACGAACGGCCGTTGGCCTGCATGTTGGCCTTCGACAGGGCGTGCTTGTCGCGGAAAGCGAAGAAGGGACGCAGACGGAGCGTGGTATCCGAATGGGCGTCGACGAGCGTATAGCGGATCATCAGCTGCGTACGCTTGTGGATCCACAACAGTTCTTTCTTCAGGATCACACCGCCGACACGATAGGTGATCGTCGGGGTGGGCGTGTACTCGAAATCGGTGATGTACTTGTGGCCGCGCGGCTCATAAACACCCTGGAAACGGTGAAGCGCCAAGTTGAAACTCTGATCGTGCTGCACGATGGTCTCATCCAACGACGAGAGCAGTACATAGGTCTTGTCGCTCTCGTCGATCGGAGCCACCATCAGACCGTGATACTTGCGCGTGTTGCAGCAGACGATCGTAGTACTCATATAACCGCCTCGACGGTCGGTTGCGAGCATCTCGCGCTGGAGCGAATATTCAAGATTGCCCAGCTCGTTTTTGTCAAATGTAAGTGCTGACATATCGTTGCGTTTAAGTTTTGTCTGTTTTGCCTTATAAAATTACAAAAAAATCGGCAATCCACAAAGAATTACCGATTTTTTTTGTGCGTTTCAAGCTTTTTTTACATTTATTATGCCCATTTGACCAGCGCAAAATCCATCCGGTGAGGCAAACGCGGGTTTTTCGGGAAAATACGGATGGCCGTATCGAACGTTCCCGACATATCGGGCGTGTAATCCAGCGCGTAAGTGGCCACCGAACCCTCGACATTCGCGGGCTGCAATTCGATGGTCTTGACCACGTTGACTGCCTGTCCGTACTCGATCTGCTTGGCTACGACCAGCTCGGCACCCAGGTCGTCGACATTCAGGCCGGCCATGTTGAGCGTAACCTCGAAGTGGTAGCTCTCGCCTACATAGACGGCCCCCTTCTCGATCATCACCCGTTTGACGTCGAGCACCTTGACATTGTCCCAGGCCGACGAAACCTTGCGTTTCCAGGCAGCGATCTCGCGGGCCAGCATATAGTCGCCCGACTTCAGGGTCTTCTTGCGCTCGCACAACTGGTTGTAGAAACGCTCCTCGTAGTCGATCAGCATGCGGTTCGTCGTGAAATTCGAAGCGATATCGGCGATGCAGGACTTCACGGAACTCATCCAGCCGTGCGGAATGCCGTCGGCGCCGCGGCTGTAGTAGAGCGGTGCGATCTCCTCCTCGATGGTGTTGTAGATCAACTCGGCATCCAGCTCGTCCTGGAAGTGCTGGTCGGTGTAGGTGCGCTCCATAGGCAGCATCCAGCCGGCGCCCTCCTTGTATCCTTCAACCCACCAGCCGTCGAGCACCGAGAACTGCATCACGCCGTTCATCACGCACTTTTCGCCCGACGTACCCGAAGCCTCCAAAGGACGGGTCGGGGTGTTCAACCACACGTCGACGCCCTGAACCATGCGGCGGGCCAGCTCCATATCGTAGTTCTGCAGGAAGAGGATCTTGCCGACGAACTGCGGCATGGCCGAAACCTCCACGATGCGCTTGATCAGATCCTGACCGGGCTGGTCATGCGGGTGGGCCTTGCCGGCGAAGATAAACTGCACGGGGCGCTCCTTGTTATTGACGATCTGCGACAGACGGTCCAGATTCGTAAACAGGAGGTGGGCCCGTTTGTAGGTGGCGAAACGACGGGCGAAACCGATCGTCAGCGTCTCGGGCTTGATTCCCTCGATGATGCGGACCATCTGCGAAGGCGAATCCAGACGCACCTGCTTCGGATCGCGATAGCGTTCGCGGATGTGGTTGATGAGCTTGTTCTTGAGGAACATACGCTCGTTCCACAGCTCCGTGTCGTCGATATTGTGCACCTTCTGCCAGGCAGGGATGTTGTAGACGTGGCTGTTGAAGCCCTCGGGGAAGTAGCGGCTGTAAAGACGGCGCAGGTTCGACGCGATCCACGTGGGGAAGTGCACGCCGTTGGTCACATAGCCGATATGCAGCTCGTTCTTGAAGTAGCCCGGCCACATGTTGCCCAGCAGGTCCTTCGACACCTCGCCGTGCAGCCACGACACACCGTTGACCTCCTGCGAGAGGTTGCAGGCCAGAGCCGACATCGAGAACCGCTCGTTCGGGTCGTTGGGGTTGGTCTTGCCGAGGTTGATATACTGATCCCACGTGATGCCCAGCACATCGGGATAGTGGGCCATGTACTGACGGATCATCGACTCCTGGAAGGCGTCGTGGCCGGCAGGCACGGGGGTATGGGTCGTGAAGAGCGACGAGGAACGGATCACCTCCAAAGCCTCCGAGAAGGTCAGCTTCTTGCGGCTTACCAGCTCGCGGATACGCTCGATGCCGATGAAGGCGGCGTGACCCTCGTTGCAGTGGTAGACATCGTGCTTGATCCCCATGGCGCGCAGGGCACGGACACCGCCGATACCGAGCAGGATCTCCTGCTTCAGACGGTTCTCCCAGTCGCCGCCGTAGAGGTAGTGGGTGATCTGACGATCCTCCTCCAGGTTGTCCTCGTAGTCGGTATCGAGCAGGTAGAGGTTCGTGCGGCCCACCTGGCAGCACCAGACGCGGGCGTAGAGCGTACGGCCCGGGAAAGCGATCTGAATCGTGATCCAATTGCCGTCGGCGTCACGTACGGGCGAGATGGGCAGCTTGTAGAAGTTCTGGGCCTCGTAGGTCGCCTCCTGGGCGCCCTGCGACGAGAGCTTCTGGGTGAAGTAACCGTAGCGGTACAACAGACCCACGGCGGCCATCTTGACGTTCTTGTCCGAAGCCTCTTTGATATAGTCGCCGGCCAGGATACCCAGACCGCCCGAATAGATCTTCAGCGACGAGTGCAGACCGTACTCCATCGAGAAATAGGAGATCGTCGGGGCCTTGGGATCGGGCTGCTCGGACATATAGGCCTGGAAGGTGGCGTAGACGTTGTTGAGCATCTCCAGGAAGTGCTCGTCGTGCTCCAGCTCGTGGGCACGCTCCAGACTCATCTTGTCCAGCAACACGATCGGGTTGCGCTCGACCTTGACCCACAGGTCTTTGTCGATGTACTCGAAGAGATCGCGGGCACCCGAGTTCCAAACCCACCACAGGTTGCGCGACAGCTCCTCGAGGGCGTGCAGCCGCTGCGGCAGACTCTTGTCGACCATCATGCGGTTCCAGTTGGGACGCTCCGAGATCAGCTGCTGACGCACGAAATTGATCTGTTCGTTGCTCTGGCCGCCGTCGTTCAGCACGGCACGGTTCGTACGCGCAATCGAACGCTCGATAGCCTCCGAATAGGCCTCCTCGTAATAGTCGAAGAAACGCTCCCACAGCGCGGCCTTGGCGATCTCGACGGCCGATTCACCCACACGGGCGACCTTCTCGGGCGTCAACTGCGTAAAGCGGATCAGGGCCTCGGCGATATCGACCACGGCCTCGCGGTCGTTGTAGTCGTCGCGGCGGATGATCTCGACTCCGGCGTGCTCACGCAACTTGTTGGCCCACAGACCGAAGCCCGAGAGCGTGGTGGTCAGCGTAGGAACACCGAATGCGATCGACTCCAGCGGCGTATAGCCCCACGGCTCGTAGTACGACGGATAGACCGTAACGTCCATGCCGACCAGGAGTTCGTAATAGTTCTTGTTGAAAATGCCGTCGTTGCAGTTCAGATAGGTCGGCACGAAGATCACCTTCACGCGCGACTCGGGATCGGCCAGCACGCTGTTGTCGATCGCCTGCGAGATGGGATCGTACTGGCGGTTCTCGATATAATGGGTCGAGAAACGGTACTGCTCGGCGTCGATCGGCTTCGAGGGATCGGCCAAATGGGCCTGCAGGTCGACACGTGCGCCGTGGTTGCCGGCGGGAACGGTGATGTAGGCCAAAATATCGCGGTCGAGATCCTTCGACACGGCCAGCTGCTTGAGCGCATCCATAAAGATGTCGAGGCCCTTGTTGCGGAACTCGTAGCGGCCGCTGGTGCCGATAATGAGGGGATCGCTCGCGAACTTGACGCCGAGGCAGGCCTCCGCCACCTCGATCATCGAACGGCGGGCGGCGGCGCGCTTCTGCTGAAGCTCCTCACCCGTCCATACGAAATCGTTTTCGAAACCGTTGGGGGTCACGAAATCCACCTCGCGGCCCAACAGATACTTGCACTCGTTGGCCGTGATGTCGCTCACGGTGACGAACGTATCGTGATACGTCGCGGCCATCTTCTCGATCGAGTGTTTGGACGTGACGTTGAACTGGCGGGCCAGCTCTGCGGCATTGAACTTCGTAAGATCGTTATACAGAGGCAGATGGTTGCCTGCGATGCAACGGCCCATCACCGTGGCGTGGGTGGTGAATACGGTGCCGATATAGGGCGAGTTCTTGCGCAGGTACAGTCCGCCGGCAGCGGTCATCCACTCGTGGAAGTGGGCGGCCACCTTGTCGGTCGACACGCAGAAATTCTCGACAAACGACGAAATCACCATACCGGCGGCGTAACCGAACAACACGGGTTCGATGTAATCCCACTGACCCGAGAGCGAATCGACGTGGAAATCCTCCCACAGCGAGCGAAGAATCTCGTCTTTCTTGGGGAACAGGGAGGTAAAATCGACCAGGATGGCGATGGGGCTGCCGTTGATCTTCCAACGGCCGACGCGGATACGGATACCCTCGCCGTAGACGCTCAGGCGCCACAGTTTCAGCAATTCGGGATCCTCTTCGAATTCGGGGTTGATCCCCTCGCGCGACAAATCGGGACCGATCAACATATAGTGATCGCCCAATTTCTTGGTGACGGTCAACGCCTTGGTCGAAATGACGGTATGAATGCCGCCGATTTTGTTGCAGACCTCCCAACTAACCTCAAACAGATGGTCGGGAGCGAGTTTCACATTCATCATAAAATTATATTCGTTCTGTATTCGTTACACGTTATGCACCTTTTTTCGTCCCGACAGCGCCCGGAAGTCCTCTTCCAGCGCGGCGAAACGGCTCGTATTAAACGGTTTAACCGGAAAATACCCAATTCGGCGCACAAAGGTAATATATTTTTTACGTAAAAACAAGCGACAACACAATTATTAAGAAAATTTAATATGCTGTTACTCGCCGTTTTGGCTCGCGGCTACTCCTCAAAAAGCATTCCGATCAGCGCATCGGAAATCAAGAAACGCCCGGGGCGCAGGGCTACCCTGTCGTCCGTCGCCGGCAAAAGGTCCTCCGAAGGCCACCTCTCCAGCGCGCGTTTCAGCCGCTCGGCGCGCTCCCCGCCGAAACGCCCGGTAAGTTCCTGCAGGCGCAGACCGTCGGCCGTGCGGAGGCGCGTCATCACATATTCGTTGTAGCGGTCGCGCTCCGAAAGGCGCTCACCCTCGTGCGCAAAGTGCTCGGCCACAGCATACTGCTCGGCCGTATCAGTCGACCACAGACGCTCGTTGCCGCTGAACGAATGGGCCGCCGGACCGATGCCGAGGTACTCCGTACCGTCCCAGTAGGAGGCATTGTGGCGGGCGCGGAACCCTTTGCGGGCGTAGTTCGACACCTCGTAATGTTCGTACCCCGCCGCCGTCAGCATCTCGTGGACGGTCAGGAACTCCTGCTCGCTGACCGACTCGTCCACCGCGTGCAGTTCGCCGCGCGCGGCACGGCGACCGAAAGCCGTCCCCGCCTCCAGGGTCAGGTGATAGGCCGAAATATGTTCCGCCTCCAAGGCCAAAAGGCCCTCCAGCGTCCTCCGCAACGGTTCGCCCGTGAAAC
Organism: uncultured Alistipes sp.; assembly: GCA_964533725.1. Taxonomy (GTDB): domain Bacteria; phylum Bacteroidota; class Bacteroidia; order Bacteroidales; family Rikenellaceae; genus Alistipes. The sequence goes on from CAZHMX010000075.1 coordinate 8,463, forward strand.
CCTCGACCCCGAAGATCACGTCGAGCGACAGATTCCCGAAACCCGCCTCACGCGCCATCTTCACCGATTCGACCGCCTGTCGCGCCGTGTGGCGGCGGTTCATCATCCGGAGTTCCCGGTCGTCCAGCGACTGAATCCCGATCGAAAGGCGGTCGACACCCGCCGCAAGCAGCGCTTCGAGGTAGGCGGGCGAGAGGTCGTCGGGATTGGCCTCCACGGTGCACTCCTCCACCCCGGCACCGCCGTCGAAAAGACGTTTTGCGTGGTCGATCAGCCCGCCGATCTGCTCCGCACGGCACAACGAGGGGGTTCCGCCGCCTAAATAGAGCGTGCGAAGTGTCCGATCGTGCAAAAACGAGGCCCGCAGGTCCAATTCGCGGTGCATCTGTTCGACCACCCGGTCGAGCAACGCCAGACGCACCGACTTATAGAAGTCGCAGTAACCGCACAGCCGTTTGCAAAAGGGAATATGAAAATAGATTCCGGCCATCGGCAAGATGGAGTATATATAATATATAGGTATCCCGCAAAACGGACAGCAGGCAGCAACCCGACAAGGTTCCCGCCCGCTGCCTTTCCGGTTACCCGCGACTATTTAAGGGTTACCAGCGAATGACCCGTCATCTCTTCGGGTTGCGCTACCCCCATGAGCTGCAGCACCGTGGGAGCGACGTCGGCCAGAATGCCGTTCTCGACCTTTTCGACACGGTCCGAAACCACCACGACGGGCACAGGGTTGAGCGAGTGGGCCGTATTGGGCGAACCGTCGGCATTGACCGCATTGTCGGCATTGCCGTGGTCGGCGATCTGAACCACCTCGTAACCGTTGCGCTTGGCGGCCTCCACAACCTGCTCCACGCAGGCGTCGACCGCCTTAACGGCCTTCTCGATCGCCTCGTAGACCCCCGTGTGGCCCACCATATCGCCGTTCGCGAAGTTCAGGCAGATAAAGTCGTATTTCTGTTCGTCCAGCGCTGCGGCCAGCTTGTCGGCTACCTCGTAGGCGCTCATCTCGGGTTGCAGGTCGTAGGTGGCCACCTTCGGCGAAGCCACCAGGATGCGGTCCTCACCCTCGAACGTAGCCTCGCGGCCACCGTTGAAGAAGAAGGTCACATGAGCGTATTTCTCGGTCTCGGCAATACGCAGCTGCTTCAGGCCCAGCGACGAAACATACTCGCCGATCGTATTGGGCACGTTCTCCTTGTCGAAGA
>CAZHMX010000076.1:0-9535 GCA_964533725.1 uncultured Alistipes sp.
GGGCAGAAAAACATACAGGCACACCCGCAAGAAAACACATGGACCGGGGAGCGCCCGCGCGGCAAGGGGCGGGGTCCCTATCCCGCCCCGACGAGCGCAACATCGTCAAAAATCGCCCGGATCACAAAAAAAATCCCGTTTTTTGTTTGGTTTATAAAATAAACTTGTTTATATTTGCATTGTCAAAGGGATCCTTATGCCGGCTTGGAGACTTTGGCGTCATAGGTTAAACCGGGGGATAACCCCATAAAACAGAAAAAAACATGAAAGAGAACAAAACGCAAATTGTCGAGAGTATTGAATTGATCCGCAACACGATAGATTCGTCGCGCAACCGGTTGCAACGCGATGCGGCGGTGCCGTTTATCGTTTGGGGATGGACCACCGTGGCGGTGTCGGTCGCGGTCTGGTATGCGCTTAACATCACGGGCGACATCCGCTGGAACTGGCTGTGGCTTGCCATTCCTGCGGTCGGCGGGTGCGGACTCTGGGGCTACGGCAGAAGCCGAACCGAACGGACGTTGACCCGTACGTGGGTGGACCGGGTGATGACGTGCCTGTGGGCGTCGCTGGGCGCGATTGCCTTCACGAGCGGTTGGCTGTCGGCCTGCGGCCTGCTCCCGATCCTGTACACGGTGTTGCTGCTGATGGGCACCGGCACGGCGGTTACGGGGCTGGTGATGAAGTCGTGGCTGATGGCTGCGGCGGGCTTTGCGATGGCGATGGTCTTTGCGCCTACGGCACTGTTCGTCTCCGGAGTCGACCGTATTTTGGTCTTCGCGGCGGCTTTCGTCGTGTCGATGGTGATCCCGGGGCATATCTTCCACGTGCAAAACCGGAAAAGAGATGAGTAACACGACGCCCGTATTCAAAACGCTGGATCCGCTGCTGCACTCGGAACTGCGATTGGCTGTGATGTCGACCCTGCTGTCGGTCGAACAGGCGGATTTCGTCTTCCTGCGCCGGCAGACGGGGGCCACGGCGGGCAACTTGAGCGTACAGATCGAGAAGTTGCGTGCGGCAGGGTATATCGCGGTCGAGAAGACCTTCAACGGCAAGGTTCCCTGCACGCTGTGCAAAATAACGCCCGAAGGCACGGAGGCTTTCGAGCGTTATGTGGAGGCGCTGCGGAGCTACCTCGACCCGGGACGCAAAGCGGACGGCGGTCAGTCGAAATAGAGCTCCCCGCGCACTAAATCGCGGAACAGTTCGGCGTATCGGTCGGCTACGGCACGGGCAAAACGGGCCCCCTTCTCGGCGGTTGCCGCGCGGGGGTTGCCGATGCCGGTGTCGTGGCTGACGCGTGCCCAGTTGCGGGGAATCCAGGCCACGCCGTCGCGCAGGGTCTGCGGGCGGAAACCGGTGGCGGCACCGTCGCCCGCTTCGTCGAGGTTGACTAATTCGGGGTGATAGTGCATCATCACCGAGGTCTCCAGTTCGTCGGCATGGTCGTCCGGAGCGTCGAAATAGTCGCGCGCAGGGGCCACCTTGAACCACTCGCTCGAGGCAATCAGCAGATCCGGACGGTCGACGGCCAGATCGCGGATCATCCCTTTGAAGAGGTTGCCGCCGTGTCCGTTGATGATCACCAAACGGCGCATCCCCTGGTGATAGAGCGACTCGGCCACATCGCGCAGGACGGCCCGCTGGGTCTCCTGCCGGGCGTGGACGCAAAAGGGCAGCTCGCGCTGTCCGGGATTCTGCGCGCCGAGCGTCACGGGCGGCATCACCATCACCCGGATGCCGTAGCGCTCCCAGGCCGTGCAGGCCGCATCGACCGCCACATCGTGCGACAGAATGGCGTCGGTGAGGTAGGGCAGGTGGAGGTTGTGGGGTTCGGTGGCGCCCCACGGCAGCACCGCCAGGTCGTAGCGGTGCTCGCGCGCGGTGCCGTAATTGGAGATCGAAAGGTCGACTTCTTTTTTATTGATCATAATTCATCGGTTTTTAGAATGGTGATACGCGGCGTGCGGATCCTGGGGCGGATCTCGCCGCCCAGCACGAGCAGTTCGCCGTTCGGGGTGACGATGGCCGAGGCACCGGCCCGCGCGCAAGTTTTCTCTTTGCGGGCGATCGTCCAGCGGTCGGTCGCGGGGTCGTAGACCAGAACGCGGTCGTTGAACCGGTACCACGCGGCGGGATGACGCAGATAGTCGGGCGCAGGGTTGCGCAGGGCTTCGGTGAAGATCTCCTTGTGGACACCGCCCACCACGACGATGCGTCCGTCGGGGAGTCTGGCCGAGGCGCCGCCGCCGACCGAAAGCGGTTCGCCCGCCTCGTCTGTCGGAGCGGCTGCCGCGCTCCACCTTTTGCGCGAGGGGGAGTAGCAGAGACCGCCGGTCTCGAGGGTCGACCGTTTGCCGTCGGGGGCGAATCCGCCCCACAGGTAGAGGCACTCCTCGCCGCCTGCATTGCGGCCCGAGGCGACGACGGGTTGCACGCGCGGATTGCCGGGGAAGGGTTTCAGTTCGGCCCATTGCGGTTCGGCGGCGGCCAGATCCAGCACGAGCAGGGCGTTGCACGGCGTTTTGCTGTCGCGGTAACCGCCGGCCACATAGACTTTCGACCCGATCGCCGCAGCCCCGGCATCGTGGAGCGCGCAGGGCAGGTCGGGCAGCGGCTCAAGAACGGCTTCGCCTTGCTCCAGGGTCAGCCGGAGGACCTTTTTCGATCCGTTGCCGCCTACGAGAACCATTCCGTCCGGGAGGGTGGCGGTAGCGCCGTAGGCGGTCTCCTCCGGAAGTTTTCCGACGGGCACGTAGCGGCCTTCGCGTACGGCGTAAATCATGTTGTAGCTGCATTTTACGCTCTCTGTGGCGAGCGACCGGGCGGGGAAGTTGCAGCCGCCCGCCACGATGACCTCACCGCCGGCAAGACCGCAGAAGGCTCCCGAAAGTCCGTGCTTGCTCCCTGCGACAGCCTGTTCGTCGGCCGCGGCCTCCGCGTTGTCGGCCTGCTCGCAGAACGTCGAGGCGGGAAGCCCGTCGGCATTGACGAGGTTCGATTCGGTGTAGGGCTGCCAGCCGTAACGGACATAACGCGGGCGTTTGACCTCGGGGCTCGAAACGCGCAACGCCTGTGCCCCGACCACCTCGGCCACGGCGGGATAATAGAGCCCGTCGATTTCGGCCACTTCGAAGAACCCTATCGGTTTGCCGTCCGCGCTGTGCATCCCCTCGCCATAGTTCATCTCCACACGGAGCGCCTCGCCGTCGGCGAGCACCGACTGCGGGGTCGGACCCTGCGGCGTGACGTTCCCCATGCCGTAGATGTTGTGGAGGGCCTGCCGCGCCAACCGTTCGCCGACCGGCCGCTTCGACCGCGGGTGGACATCCTGCGGATCGCCCAGATCGGAGCAGACGGCCATATAGACCCCCGGCAGGGTGCGGGCCAGCTGCCGCTGACTCTCGCGGAATGCCGGCCACGAGGGTCTCTCGATGGAACTTAGCTGCGTCGTAATGAACGGCAGATGCTCCTCCCGGAACTCCTTGCGCCAGCTCTCGGTCAGCAGGCCGAACAGCCGTTCGTGCACCTCCATGTTGTGGGCGTTCGATTCGCCCTGGTACCAGATCACTCCCGCAGAAGGATAGCCCGCCAGAGGCCGTATGCCCGTGGAGAAGAGATACGACGGTTCGTAGGGGTGGCGCCGGTCGCCCGTGTTTTCTCTCGCGCGCTGCTGCACCCAGGGTTGCACGTAGTCGTTCCGGCGCCAGTTCTGCAACACCTCCGGAAGTCCGTGTTCCAGCGTCTCTATGTCGATCCACGCCTCCGTCCCCGAACCGCCGATCGCGTTGTGGATGATGCCGACCGGGACGTCCAGGCTGTCGCGGAGCATTCGCCCGAAATAGTAGGCCACGGCCGACATACGGCGGGCTGATTCGGGGGTCGACGGCTGCCACGAGGCAGGCAGGTAATAGTCCAGACGGTCCACGCGGTCGCGCGCCTTGTCGTCCCAGGGCCGCGCGTCGGTCGCGTAGCGCGGTTTCATGTCGAAAAACCGCAGCTCCCGGTCCGTCGCACGCGGGATATCCCCGGCCGCCGTCAGGGCCTGCTGCAACTCGAAGGCCATATTGCTCTGGCCGCTCGCAATCCACACTTCACCGACGGCTATGTCGTCGTATTCGATCGTTCTGTCGCCATCCGTGACGGTCATCCCGTATCCCGTGCCCTCGGCCATCGGGGCCAGTTCGACCCTCCAGTCGCCGCGGTTGTCGGTCACGGCCGAGGCCGTGTTCCAGCCGTCGAGCGTCACCGTGACGACCCGCCCCGCATTGGCGCGGCCGCGGATGGTCAGCGGCCTGTAGCGTTGTAGCACCATTCCCGAGCCGTAGATTCCGGGCATCTGCAAACCGCCGTAATCGCCCGTGATGGCGCCGTAGACGGTCTCGGCCAGCAGCGTGGCCCCCTCGGCGTCGGGATGGACGGCGTCGGGGATCAGATCCTGCCGGTCGCGCAGGGCCGCCGAGAAGTCGATTACCTCGGCTCCCGTAGCCCGGGCCACCCGTTCGATGGCCTCCTGGATCCTGTCGCGCCACTCGCGTGTCCCCGACTTGAACCGCCAGTGTCCGCTCGTCAGCGGAGAGAGCCGCGACAGAATGACCCGCACGCCGGGATTGGCCCGGCGGAAGGTCTCGACCAGGTCGGCATATTCGCGGACGAACCGGTCGCCGTAGTTGGGCCAGTTGCGCGGGTCGGTGTCGTTGACGCCCAGGTGCATTACCACGATATCGGGCGCAAAGGCCACGGCCGCCCGGTATTCGGGCTGCTCGACGTAGGGGAAGTGTCCGCGCGAAAGGAGCGTCGAACGCGATTTGCCGAAATTTTCGACCGCATAACCCTCGCCCAGCATCCGCTGCAACTGCGCGGGATAGCTGTTGACCTCGCGGTTTTCGACCCCGTGGCCGTAGGTGATGCTGTTGCCCACGCAGCCCACGCGGATCGGGCGCTCCTGTGCGAAAACCATCACGCTCCACGAAAGGAACGTGATGGTCGTTAGCATTTTAATCAGTGGTTTCATCTACTCTTTTTCTTTGCCGAAGATTTCGTCGATCAGCATCGTTCCTTTGATGAGCATACGCGGGATATGGAACGGCCCTTTGAAGAGGTTGCCTTTGGCGGGTTGCGCCACCGTACCGTCGCGGTGCAGATAGCCGTACCACTCGCCGAACTCCGGGTCGGGCAGGTGTGCATACATCCAGTCGTTAGCCTGGCGGTGCATCTTCAGGTAGCGGTCGTCTCCCGTCGCCTCGTAGGCATAGAGCGTGGCGATCACGGCTTCGGTCTGCGGCCACCAGAACTTCATGTCCTGCGAATAGTCCTGCGCGGGGTACCCTTTGCAGTCGCGGAAGTTGATGATGCCGCCGAACTCCTCGTCCCAGCCCCAGTCCCACGACCAGTCCAGGATCCGGAGCGCCATATCGGTGAGCGGCTTCTCCCAGCCGCGGTGTTTGGCCTCCTCGAGGAGGAACCACGCCGTTTCGATGCAGTGGCCGGGATTGATGACGCGGCCGCTCAGCGTGTCGATCAGCTCGCCCTCGGGGGTCACCATCTCCAACAGCGCTTTGTATTCGGGGTGGAGGAACTTCGTGGCAATCAAACGGATGGACTCCTCGATCTGTTTCTCCAGCACCGGGTCAGGCATCACCGTGCGGATTCGCGCCGCGGTGTTGATCAGAATCATCGTCACCGAGTGGCCGATGGCCTGAAGCGCCGGCGTGTATTTGGGTTCCAGCACCCCGGGCGTGGAGAGAAAACCCTCCGTGCGCCTGAAGATCTCCAGGGCTTTGGCCGCATATTCGCGGTCGCCCGTGGCCAGCGCATACTCCGACATCGCAATCGCGGCGAAGCACTCCGAAAAGACATAACGGCGCATGCGCAAGGGGGTTCCCTCGGCCGTCACCTCGAAATACATGCGCCCGCGCGCGTCCACGCAGTGGGCCTCGATAAAGTCGATGCAGCTCTTCGAAACCTCCAGATATTCGGGACGTTTCTCGATGTTGTTGTAGGCAAAGGCGAAGATGAATCCCGCACGGCCCTGGAACCAGACCGATTTGGTCGAGTCCATCAGCCGCCCTTCGCGGTCCAGGCAGGTGTACATGCCGCCGTTGACGCGGTCCCAGCCGTTGCGGATCCAGAACGGCAGGATGTTTTGCTGGAGGTCGGCCACATAACGCGCCCGGCACTCCTGCAAATAGGCTCTTTGTTCTGCGGTCATGGTCTAAAACTTATTGCAGCGTCCGAAGAAGCCGATGGCCTCCAATTCCGCCTTCATCCGCGCCTCCTCTTCGTCGGTCATGTTCTGGAACGGCGTGCGGTTCTTGCCCAAATCCAGACCGATCAGCTTCATGATGCGCTTGCCGCCCACGATGTTGCCGCGGTAGTGGCAGATCACGTTGATCACCTCCTGCGAGAAGTTCTGCTTTTCGCGTGCCGTCTCTAAGTCGCCCGCCTTCCAGGCGTCGATGATCCCTACCAGTTCGCGGCCGTTGTAGTTGGTCGTGCCGCCGATGCCGCCCTGTGCGCCGCCCATGGCCAGCGAAGGCAGGATCGTCTCGTCCTGACCGTGCAGCATGTCGTATTTGCCGTTCTTGTAGAGGCGGCACTGGTTGTACTCGTAGATCGATTCAAAGGTGTATTTGATTCCCGCGAAGTTGGGTACGCGGCCGTCGACCGCCTCCAGCAGCTTGACCATCGGCAGGTAGGCGCCGTTGAAAGCCGGGATGTGGTAGTAGTAGAAGGGCAGCGACGGAGCGGCCGAAGCGATCTCCGAGATGTAGGCCACCAACTCCTCCACGCGACCGATCTTCGGGAACGGGGGCGCCATGGCGCCGATGCCCCAGGCACCGATCTGGGCGGCGTGTGCGGCCAGCTTGCGGCTCGCCTTCACGCAGCAGCTGCCCACGTGCACGATCACCTTGAAACCCTCGGGTGCCGCCTTGATCCAGGCCTCGGCCAGCGCCATGCGCTCCTCGTCGGTGAGCATGTAGCCCTCGCCCGACGAGCCGTTGATAAATACACCCTGCAGGCCGTTCTTCTTCAGCATGGCGGCGTATGCGGGGATGGGTTCGTAGTTGACTTCGCCGTTCTCGTAGAAGGGGGTGAACGGAGCGTCGATCAATCCGATAATCTTTTCCATATGATAATTAAGGTTGTAAATGTTTTTATTCCATGTTGTCGGTCTTGGGCCGGAGCAGCGTCAGCTGCAGGGCCATGGCCACGAAGATCACGCCGGCCATCATCGTAAAGCCCAGGCCGAGGTTACCCTCTTTGGCCCACTGACCCAGCACCTGGGTGGTGATGGCGCCGGCCACCACGCCCGTCATGTTCATCACACCGTAAGCCGTAGCCCGTTGGCGCGAGGGGACGAACTGACAGAGAATCGGCATGTTGTTGGCATCGAACATGCCGTAGCCCAATCCGAAGAAGAGGGCCGCGGCACCCGCCGCAACGGCATGGTGGCCGATGCCGATCAGAACCAGCGACGGAACCATCATCGCCAGACCGATGGCGCTCGTGTAGATGCGTCCGCGCACGTTGCGCTTCACCCAGCGGTCGGAGAGCGGACCGCCCACCATCACGCCGATAAACGACGATACGGCGATCGAGATGGTCGCCAGCGGACCGGCCGCCTGCGGAGTCAGCCCCAGCGAGTCGGCAAAGAGGGTCGGCAACCAGTTTTTGGTCGCCCAGCCCGGCAGCGACGACGAGGCGAAGAAGAAGAGGATGGTCCAGAAGGCGATGTTCGAGAAGATCATCGCAAAGCTCTGCCATACGGGCTCTTTGGCCTTGGGTTTGCTCCCGGTCTGGGCTTTCGGGGCCTCGCCTCCGCGCTTTTCGTGCAGCAGCACCATCAATACCACGGCGTAGATCACCCCCACGATACCGAACCAGTGGAAGGTCTGCTGCCACGAAAAGGCGTGGGCCGCCGTGGCGCCGAAACCGCCCAGCGCCTGGCCCATATAGAGGCCGGTCATGTGGATGCCGATGGCCAGACTGCGCGACGAGCCGGCGAAATAGTCGGCGATAAGCGAAAGTCCGGCGGGGATGTAGAGCGCCTCGCTGACGCCCATCAGGGCGCGCAGCCAGAAGATCTGGTCGTAGGTCTCGCAGTAACCCATCAGGAAGGTCACCGTCGACCATACGCCCAACGATCCGATGATCAGCCATTTGCGGCTCAAGCGGTCGGCGATGGCGCCCGAGATGGGGCTCATGGCGCCGTAGATCCAGAGGAAGATGGCCATCAGACGGCCGAAATTGGCCGGGTCGCGCAGCGGTTCGATGGTCTGGCCGATAGACTCTTGCATGGTCGAGAGCATCTGGCGGTCCATGTAGTTGAGCAGGGCGACGATCCACAGCAGACCGACCACCATCCAGGGGTAGAATTTTTTCTGTTCGATAGACATAAGCGGTTGTATTTTACTATTTTTTCTCTGTTACGTTTTCCATTCGTTCCTCTCTTCGTCGTTACGTCCCTTTTTTGCCGCGGCAAAGGCCGGCCGGATCCGATTCCCGCATTCGGTCTGCCGGGACCGGCCGCTTTCCCGTTCGGCCCGCGCGACAACGCCCGCACGATCATACAAATTTACGGTTTTATTTGGATATTTCAGCCTTTTTGCCCGATTTTTTTACGCTGGCCGCCGACTTTGCCGCCGATGCAGCACGGCGCGGAAAGTAATTGGGCCAAAAAAGCGGGAATTAGAAAAATAATAATTATTTTTGCATCCTAAAACTTATGGTATCATGAATATCGAAAACTGGATCCTCGACGTCGTCAGCGGTGCGGTCGAGGCTTTATACGGCCCTACGGAGGCCTCGCAACTTCAGATTCAGAAAACCCGCAAGGAGTTTACGGGCGATTATACCCTGGTGGTCTTTCCGCTCCTCAAGCGCAGCCGCAAGGCTCCCGAGGCCACTGCTAACGAAATCGGCGAGAAGATCGTCGCTACGACCCCGGAAATCAGCGGGTTCAATGTGATCAAAGGTTTTCTGAACCTCCAGCTCTCGCCCCTCTTCTGGAAAGAGCGGTTCGACGGTCTGGCCGCCGATCCGCACTGGGGAGAGGCCGCGAAGAGAGGGCGCACGCTGATGATCGAATATTCGTCGCCCAACACCAACAAACCCCTCCACCTCGGGCATATCCGCAACAATCTGCTGGGGTACTCCGTCGCGCAGATCATGCAGGCCAACGGTTACGACGTGATCAAGGCCAATCTGGTCAACGACCGCGGTATCCATATCTGCAAGTCGATGTTGGCCTGGAAACTCTACGGCGGGGGGGAGACTCCCGCGTCGTCGGGGATGAAGGGCGACCACCTGGTGGGCAAATATTACGTCGAGTTCGACAAGCACTACAAGGCCGAGGTCAAGGAGCTGATGGCCGGCGGAATGAGCGAGGAGGAGGCCAAAAAGCAGGCCCCGATTCTGCGCGGCGCGCAGGAGATGCTGCGCAAGTGGGAAGCCCAGGATCCCGAGGTGCGCGCCCTGTGGGAGATGATGAACGGCTGGGTCTACGAGGGTTTCGACGTGACCTACAAGG
>CAZHMX010000077.1:0-9159 GCA_964533725.1 uncultured Alistipes sp.
AACCTATATTGTTCGGGTTCGCCGCGCGGCTGGGCCAAACCATTGGCCCAAGGAGCGCAGTCGCTGTCAATATCGCCCCTCCAGACGCAGAAATAGCCGGCAACTTTTGGCTATCTCGTTGAGGAGTGTTAATTTTGGGGTAAAATTATGATTTTTTTATGGGGAAGTTTGATTTTGATACTGTTATACCGCGTCGGGGGACGGGGTCGGTGAAGTGGGATGTGCCGGCGAGCGACCGGGTGTTGCCGATGTGGGTTGCGGACATGGATTTCCGGACGGCGCCGGCGGTTGTCGAGGCGCTGCGCAGACGTGTGGAACATGGGGTTTTCGGGTACGAGAAGGCTCCGGAGAGCTGCTTCAGGGCGGCGCAGGGGTGGTTTGAACGACGCCACGGGTGGCGGCTTCGCGAGGGGTCGACACGATATATCAGCGGGGTGGTGCCGGCGCTGACGGTGCTGGTGCGGGCGCTCACGCGCGAGGGCGAGGGGGTGATCATCCAGCCGCCTTGCTACAACTGTTTTTTCTCGGCGGTGCGCAACAACGGACGGCGATTGGTGGAGAACCCGTTGCGGCTGACGGCAGAGGGCTATACGATCGACTTCGCGGAGCTGGAGCGGCTGGCGGCGGAGGAGAACAACAAACTGCTGATCCTCTGCAACCCGCACAATCCGGCGGGGAGGGTCTGGACGCGCGAGGAGCTGCTGCGCGCGGGGGAGATCTGCCGGCGGCACGGGGTCTTCGTGCTTGCGGACGAGATCCACTGCGAGCTGACGCGGCCGGGGATCGAGTACACGCCTTACGCCACGCTGGGCGAGGAGTTCGAACGGGCGTCGGTGAGCTGCATCTCGCCGAGCAAGGCCTTCAACATTGCGGGGACGCAGCTGGCGCTTATCGTGGCGACGGACGAAGGGGTCCGGGCGAAGATCGACCGGGTGATGGAGGTCGACGAGTCGCGCGACATCAACGTCTTCGGCGTGGAGGCGGTGACGGCGGCCTACAACGAGGGCGCGGAGTGGCTGGACGAGCTGCGGGAGTATCTGAACGGCAACTATCTCTGCCTGAAGGAGTATTTCGGCGAGCACCTGCCCGATTTCCCGGTGTTGCCGCTGGAGGGGACCTACCTGGTCTGGTTAGACTGCCGCGGACGGGAGCTGCGCGGGACGGAGGCAGCCGAATACTTGCTCGAGCACCACGATGTGATGGTGAACGGGGGCAAGATGTACGGCGACGACGACTTCATCCGGATCAATATCGCCACGCCGCGTGCGTTGCTCGAGGAGGGTTTGCGGCGGATCGCGAAGGGCCTGCGGGAGTTGCGTCCGACGGAATAGCGCCGCCGGCCGTTTCAGGTCCGGAGCGGAGACAGGGACTCGGTGCGGAGACAGGAACCCGGAGCGGAAACAGCCGACCGGGGACGGGAAACAGACCGGGGCAGAATAGAGGCCGGGGACGGATTTCGTGACCGGCGGGCCTTTTCGTGCGTGGCGGAGAGGGGAAGTGACACGCGTTCAAAGGGTCGGGGTCAAGGCGAAAATTGGTAGTTTCGAAAAAAAACACTACCTTTACGAAAATTTTACGTCTCAAGCGATGGAATCGAACGAAGAGAAAGAGATATATATACCCGAAGTCGGTCGCGGCTGCGGGTTCTGCGACGACGGATACGAGGTCAAGGCGGTGATGAAGGAGGGGTGTTTCAAGCTCCACGAAGCCCAGTGGACCGAAGGTTATCCCGACAATACGGAGTGCGACATTTTCGAGGTGCGGTTCAAGAACACGCGCCGCGGATTCTACCGCAACGTCAACGGGCTGGAGCTGCGCCGCGGCGACATTGTGGCCGTCGAGGCGTCGCCCGGTCACGATATCGGCGTGATCTCGATGACGGGCGACCTGGTAGCCCGACAGATGCGGCGCGTGGGATTCGTGCCCCAGGGGGGCGAATTCCGCAAAATCTACCGCAAGGCCAAACCCTACGACATCGAACGCTGGCAGGAGGCCATCGCGCTGGAACACGAAACGATGATCGCCTCGCGCCAGATCGCCGCCGACATGGGACTGAACATGAAGATCGGCGACGTGGAGTATCAGGGCGACAAGATCAAGGCCATATTCTATTATATCGCCGACGAACGGGTCGACTTCCGCGAGCTGATCAAGGTCTTTGCCGAGCGGTTCCACATCCGCATCGAGATGAAGCAGATCGGCGCGCGTCAGGAGGCGGGCCGTATCGGCGGCCTGGGGGTCTGCGGCCGGGAGCTGTGCTGCGCGTCGTGGATCGCCAACTTCACGAGCGTCACCACGGGAGCGGCCCGCACGCAGGAGCTGTCGCTCAACCCGCAGAAGATGGCCGGGCAGTGTTCGAAGCTGAAGTGCTGTCTGATGTACGAATACGACACCTATGCCGACGCCCGCAGGATCTTCCCGCGCGTGAAGGAGCCGCTGCAGGCTCTGGACGGCGACTATTTCCTGATCAAGAGCGACATCCTGGCCGGCACGATGACCTTCAGCAGCAGCAAGGAGAGCCTGTCGAATTTAGTCACCCTGCCCGTAGGCCGCGTACGCGAGATTCAGGAGATGAACTTCGCGGGCGAAAAGGTCGAGCAGCTGTCGGAGACCGACACCGCCGAGGAGTTCCTCGAGGAGCCGACCTATCGTTCGGAGGAGGACAGCATCACCCGTTTCGACAGCAAACGCCGCAAGCGCTCGGGCAAAAAACGCAAAGACCAGTCCCGCAACGCCAAAGAGGGGGCCCGGGGAGCCAAAGAGGGCGCCCAGGGGGAAACCGCCAAGGGTGTAACCCCCAAGGAAGGAGCCGCCAAAGAGGGCTCCAAAGAGAGAGGCAGGGAGAGAAGCAAGGATCTCAGGGAGAACCGGGAGCCGAAGGAGCTCAAAGAACCGAGAGAGCCGCGGGAGCTGCGGGAGTCGAAAGAGTCGCCGGAAACCCGGGAATCCGCACAGCAGCAGCCCAAGTCCCGCCCCGCACGCCAGCGGCAGGGGAACAACCGGGGCGAAAACCGGGGCGAGAACTCCGGAGAGAACCGCAACGAGAGCCCCGGAGAGAACCGTGGGGAAAACCGCAACGAAAACCGCGGGGAGAACCTGTCGGCCGAACAGCGCGAGCAGCAGCCCCGCCCCAACGGCAACAACCGCCGGCGCTTCAACAACCGTCCGGGGTTCCGCCGCAACAACAACCGCGGAAACGGCGGTGAAAACGGCGGTAACGGCGGAAATTCCGGCGGCGACCACGGCGCACCCAAAGAATAAACATCGAAAGAACAACATTTTAAGCCCGCCGCAAGACGGCGCACCTGAAGGTGCAACCGGCGAAAAACGCATAAAACCGACCGCAAAATGAGGAATCGGCACAACAGAACCGGCGACAACGACGCCACACGGCACGCACACCGTACGGATGGAGCGCGCGGAGGTTCTGTGTCGAGCGACGGCGACGCCCGCAACGGGGGCACCCGCGAACAGTTCACCCGCAACCTGCCCGCCCGCAGCGGGGGCACCCGCGAACGGTTCAACCGCGACTTGCCCACCTGCAACGGAGACACCCGCGAACAGTTCACCCGCAACCTGCCCGCCCGCAACGGGGGCACCCGCGAACGGTTCAACCGCAACCTGCCCGCCCACAACGGGGGCACCCGCGAACGGTTCAACCACGACCTGCCCACCTGCAACGGAGGCACCCGCGAACAGTTCACCCGCGACCTGCCCGCCCGCAGCGGGGACGCGCGCAAACCGTTCAACCGCAACGGGTTTGTAGGCGGCCGGGATGCACGAAACGAGGTCGGCCGCGGTCGGGGTATCCGCAGAATCCTCGCCGGCAACGGATTCGCCCGCAGCCTGTGCCTCCGCAGCCTGCCGGCCTGCTGCCGGTTCGCCGGAAAAAACGGGGTGATGGCGGCGTTGGCGGCCATGATCGTGATCGGATGGACGGTCGGGCTTACGGGATGCCGGAGCGCCGAGGAGATGGCGATGGTCGACGTGCCGGTGCGCGGATGGCACCACGGCGTGGAGGTGAAGGTCAACCCGCCCGACACCGAAACGCTCTATGATCTCGACCTGCTGGTCCGCTACAACCACAACTTTACGGTCGATACGCTGACCCTCTGGTTCCGTACGCAAAGCGCCGATACGCTGATCTATACGGAGCGCTGCCGTTTCGCGCTGCCGATGTCGGAACGGCCTGCGGCCATACGGCCCGTAGTCGATCTGCCGTGGCGCTGCGGCGTGCGGTTCGCCGGCGCGGAGGCCTACAAAATCCGCATCACCCCGTTGCAGCCCGTCCACGGCATCGAGGCCGTCGGCATCCGGCTCCGACCCGTCACCCAAACGCAAGAAGAGTAAATTATGGGAAAAGACAAACTTCGGCGTTTTGCCGAAAACCTCACCTTCGCCTGCTTCGTTCAACCCCCCTTTGAGGAGATCTTCCACCGCGACCACCCCCTGAAAGGGCGCTGGGCCGCCGACTTTTTCCACAACGACCGACCTCTCGTGCTGGAACTGGGGTGCGGCAAGGGCGAATACACCGTGGCCCTGGCCGAGCGTTTCCCCGACAAGAACTTTATCGGGATCGACATCAAGGGGGCCCGCATGTGGCGCGGCGCCAAGACCGTCACCGAGCGCGGCCTCCGCAACGCCGCCTTTCTGCGCACCCGCATCGAGTTTATCGAGTCGTTTTTCGCCGCGGGCGAGGTCTCCGAGATCTGGATCACCTTCCCCGACCCGCAGCTGAAAACCCGCCGGGCCAACAAACGGCTCACCTCGCCCCTCTTCCTTGCGGCGTATGCGAAATTCCTCGACCCCGAGGGGGTTATCCACCTCAAGACCGATTCGCAACACCTCTTCGCCTACACGCAGGCGGTGATCGGACGCTATGCGCTGGCCTGCGGGGCGGCCGAACGCGACATCTACGGCACGGGCTATGCGGCGGGCGACGACCTGCTCTGCTCGGTCCGCACGGCCTACGAGGAGATGTTTCTGCAACGCGGCCTGCCGATCACCTACACCCGTTTCACGCTGGGCACCCGGACCGAGTTCGCCCCCTTTGCGTGGGAGGGCGACCAGAGCGAGGAGAAGGACGCCGAACCCGCACGTCTGTAAGGAGTTACAGCCGAGCCGACGCCCCGGATCCGCTTCGGCATTTGCCGGGGAATCTCGCGGTGCCGGCCAGCGGCGGAACCGCCCGGCCCCCGCTTGAGCCCGTTGCGGGAATCGCACCGGGAAGATCCGGGAAAGACCCTGAAAAAGAGGACCCGGCGGACCGAGGGGAGAGAAATGTTGAAAAAAAGAGGACGGGGATGGGGCAAAATCCGAATCTTTGTTGTAATTTTGGTAACGCATTCGGGCCGGCCGACTGCCGAACGGACAACCGGAACGGCGGCCGCAGGCGAAGGCCCGTATAATATATAGGTAAAAACACGGACCCATGGCTATATTTCAGGTGGAGGGAGGACGTCGCCTCTCGGGAGAGATCACTCCGCAAGGTGCCAAAAACGAGGCACTTCAGATTCTTTGCGCTACGCTGTTGACCGACGAACGCGTCGTGGTGCACAACGTTCCCCGCATCCTCGACGTGCTGCAGCTGATCGAACTCCTCCGCGCCATGGGGGTCGAGGTCGAGGAACTGGGCGGCGATACGTTCGCTTTCCGCGCCCGCGAGATCAACCTCGACTATCTGCGTACGGCCGACTACAGCCGCCGGGCCCGGCGGTTGCGCGGTTCGGTGATGCTGCTCGGTCCGCTGCTGGCCCGTTTCGGGGTGGGTTTCCTGCCCAAACCCGGCGGCGACAAGATCGGACGGCGGCGTTTGGACACCCACTTCATCGGCTTTAAGAAACTGGGCGCGGAGTTCGACTTCGACGCCACGGGCGAATGTTTCGAAGTGAGGGCCAAGGAGTTGCGCGGCCGCTACATGCTCCTTGACGAGGCTTCGGTGACGGGTACGGCCAATTTGGTGATGGCCGCCGTGATGGCCAAAGGGACCACCACCCTCTACAACGCCGCCTGCGAACCCTATCTGCAACAGCTCTGCCGGATGCTCAACCGCATGGGCGCCCGAATCACGGGCATCGCCTCCAATCTGCTGACCATCGAGGGGGTGGAGGCGCTGCACGGCACGGAACACACGCTGCTGCCCGACATGATCGAGGTGGGCAGTTTCATCGGCATGGCCGCGATGACGCAGTCCGAGATCACCATCAAAAATGTGGCCTACAACGAGTTGGGCATCATCCCCGCCCAGTTCGCCCGCATGGGCATCCGTTTCGAACAGCGCGGCGACGACATCCACATCCCGCAGCAGGACCACTACCGCATCGAGAGTTTCATCGACGGTTCGATCATGACCATCGCCGACGCGCCGTGGCCCGGACTGACCCCCGACCTGCTGTCGATCTTCCTGGTCGTGGCCACACAGGCCCAGGGCGAGGTGCTGATCCACCAGAAGATGTTCGAAAGCCGACTGTTCTTCGTCGACAAACTCATCGACATGGGGGCCAAGATCATCCTCTGCGACCCCCACCGCGCCACCGTGATCGGTCAGGACCACCGCATCCGGCTGCGGGCCACGACCATGACCTCGCCCGACATCCGTGCCGGCGTGGCGCTGCTGATCGCCGCCATGAGCGCCGAGGGCCGTTCCGTCATCCAGAACATCGACCAGATCGACCGCGGATACAAAAACATCGACGGCCGGCTCAACGCCCTGGGGGCGCACATCCTCCGTATCAACGAATAACCACCGGATACACAACATGAAACGCACCACCCTGCTGTTTGCCCTCTGCACGCTTTGCCTCGGCGCGGCCGCACAACCGAACCCCGAAAAACCCTTCGTCGTGCCCGAACTGCGCGAATGGCGCGGCGCGGAGGGGAGTTTCACCCCTGCGGAAGACTGCCGCATCGTCGTGGCGCACGACTCGTTGCGCGCCGTGGGCGAGACGCTGGCTGCAGACTGGGAGAAGCTCCTCGGACGCCGTCCCGAGGTGGCGACCGGCAAGGCCGCGGCAGGAGACATCGCGCTGACCGCCCGCACGGACAAACGGCTGCCCGGCGAAGGGTATCGCCTCACCGTCGACCGCAACGGGGTGCGGCTCGGCGCCAACAACACGCAGGGCCTCTATTGGGCCACGCGCACGCTGCTGCAGCTTCTGGAACAGGGTCCCGCACTGCCGGCGGGCCAGGCCGTGGACTATCCCGACTACGGGGTGCGCGGTCTGTCGATGGACGTGGGCCGCAAGTTCTTCCCGATCGACTACCTGCGCGATCTGGTCGAGGCCCTCTCCTACCACAAGTTCAACCAGCTGCGCATCCACCTGAACGACAACGGCTTCCCGTACTATTTCGACAACGACTGGGACAAGACTTACAGCGCCTTCCGTCTCGAGTCGACCCGCTTTCCCGGCCTGACGGCCCGCGACGGCCACTACACCAAACGCGAATTCAGGGACCTGCAGCGTTTCGGCCGCGAACACGGCGTGGAGATCATCCCCGAGATCGACATCCCCGCCCACGCGCTGGCCTTCGCCTACTACCGCCCCGAACTGGGCAGCAAGGAGTTCGGCGCCGACCACCTCGACCTCTTCAACCCCGCGACCATGCCCTTCCTCGACAGCCTCTTCGCCGAATACCTCGACGGCGACGCCCCCGTCTTCGAGGGCCGCTACGTCCACATCGGCACCGACGAATTCGGCAAGGATTACCCGGGGTTCGACAAAAAACAGCAGACCATCGAATGTTTCCGCGCCTTCACCGACCACTACATCCGTTTGATCGAGAGTTACGGCAAACAGCCCTGGGTGTGGGGTTCGCTCTCCAACGCCCGCGGCGAGACCCCCGTCAAGACCGAGGGCCTGCTGCTCGACTGCTGGTACAACGGCTATGCCGCGCCGCGCGAAATGGTCGCGCTGGGCTGCCGCATCAACAGCATCCCCGACGGCATGGTCTACATCGTGCCGATGGCCGGCTACTACCACGACTATCTGAACACCGAGTGGCTCTACAACGAGTGGACCCCCGCCAACGTGGGCGGCGAGATCTTCGAGGAACGCGACCCCGCACTGCTCGGCGGTTACTTCGCCGTATGGAACGACCATGTAGGCAACGGCGTGACGGTCAGCGATGTACACCACCGCATCATGCCCGCCCTGCAAACCCTCGCGGTCAAATTGTGGGACGGCCGCAACGTCACGGTGCCCTACGCCGACTTCGACGTCCGCCGGCAGAGGCTCTCCGAGGCCCCCGGCGTCAACCGTCTGGCCCGCGTGGGCAGGGAGCCGGCACTGGTCTACGAACAGGCCGAAGTGCACCCCGGCGACGAGCTGCCCCTGCAGGAGATCGGCTTCGGCTACACCGTCGAATTCGACCTCGACGCCGCCGCCGAAACGGCGGGAACGGTGCTCTTCGAATCGCCCGACGTCCGCCTCTACCTCTCGGATCCCGTCGGCGGACAATGGGGCTTCGCCCGCGAAGGCTACCTGTGCTCGTTCGGTTTCGCCCCCTTTGCAGGCGAACGGCTCCGCGTCGCCATCACGGGCGACAACCGCTCGACCACGCTGCGCATCAACGGCCGCACGGTGCGTTCGCTCACCCCCCGGACCCTCGGCTACAACAACGGCAAAAACAAAATGCACCACCTCTCGACCCTGGTCTTCCCGCTCCGCCGCGCGGGCGATTTCAAGAGCCGGGTGACGAACCTGAAAGTCTACAACTACAAGAAAACCGAATAGCGATGTTTTTAGAAAACGCCAGCCAGAAAGGATATATCGAAGTGATTTGCGGATCGATGTTCTCGGGCAAGACCGAGGAGCTGATCCGCCGCATGAAACGGGCCAAAATCGCCCACCAGAAGGTCGAGATCTTCAAACCGCGCATCGACGTGCGCTACTCCGAGGAGGAGGTTGTCTCGCACGACGCCAACGCCATCCGCTCGACGCCGGTAGATTCGTCGCAGTCGATCCTGCTGCTGGCCAGCGACGTGGACGTGGTAGGGATCGACGAGGCGCAATTCTTTGACGACGAGATCGTCAACGTCTGCCGCACGCTGGCCGACAGCGGCATACGCGTCATTGTTGCGGGCTTGGACATGGACTATACGGGCAAGCCGTTCGGCCCGATGCCGGCGCTGATGGCCACGGCGGAATACGTGACCAAAGT
>CAZHMX010000078.1:0-9041 GCA_964533725.1 uncultured Alistipes sp.
TGAGCACCGATATGAAGCGCGAGAAGGAGCACATGGCCACGATGCTGACGATGGCCCGCGACTATGCCCGCAAGCAGGGCTTCAAGGGCACGTTCCTCATCGAGCCGAAGCCGATGGAGCCGATGAAGCACCAGTACGACGTCGACACCGAGACGGTTGTCGGTTTCCTGAAGGCCCACGGTCTGGAGAAGGACTTCAAGGTGAATATCGAGGTGAACCACGCCACCCTGGCCGGCCACACGTTCGAGCACGAGTTGCAGTGCGCCGTCGACGCCGGCATGCTGGGCTCGATCGACGCCAACCGCGGCGACTATCAGAACGGCTGGGACACCGACCAGTTCCCGATCGACCTCTATGAGCTGACGCAGGCCATGATGGTGATCATCAAGGGCGGCTGCATGGTCGGCGGTACGAACTTCGACGCCAAGACCCGTCGCAACTCGACCGACCTGGAGGATATCTTCATCGCCCACATCGCCGCCATGGACGTGATGGCCCGCGCGCTGCTGATCGCCGCCGCCGTGCTGGAGGAGTCGCCCTACTGCAAGATGCTCGCCGAACGTTACGCCTCGTATGACGCAGGCGAAGGCAAGCGCTTCGAGGAGGGCAAAATGACCCTGGAGGAGGCTGCCGAATACGCCCGTCACAACGAGCCCGTAGCCCGTAGCGGCAAGCAGGAACTTTACGAGGCCATCCTCAATATGTATATCTAAAAACGCCTTGAAGGCGGGGGGGGGTAGGCGCCCGTGCACAGGAGCGCCGCAAGCGAAGGCATCCCGCCCCGCCTTCATCGTTACTACCGACCTGAAAATGAACACACAACAAGACAAAGGAAGTCGCGCCTATCTCTTCTCGATCGTGCTGGTAGCCATCATCGGCGGCCTGCTGTTCGGCTACGACACAGCCGTAGTTTCGGGAGCCGAAAAGGCGCTTCAGGAGTTTTTCCGCAGCGGTCTGGGCGATGCCTACACCGCCGGCTGGCACGGATTCACCGCCTCGAGCGCCCTGCTGGGCTGCGTGATCGGCGGTGCCATTTCGGGCTTTATGGCCTCGCGTCTGGGACGCAAACGGTCGCTGATCGCCGCCGCATTGATGTTCTTCATCTCGGCCGTCGGTTCGTGGGGTCCCGAGAGCGGCATTCTGCCCTACGGCGAACCTTCGATGACGCTGCTGGTGGTCTTCAACCTCTACCGCGTATTGGGCGGTGTGGGCGTGGGTCTGGCCTCGGCCGTCTGCCCGATGTATATCGCCGAGATCTCGCCGGCCCGCATTCGCGGTACGCTCGTTTCGTGCAACCAGTTCGCCATCATCTTCGGCATGCTGGTCGTATATTTCGTCAACTATCTGATCCGCACCAACCTGGGTGATACGACCGAGGCCATTCAGACAGCTATGGTGGCGATCGGCTGGCGCCGGATGTTCCTCAGCGAGGCTGTTCCCGCGGGGACGTTCTGCCTGCTGATCCTGCTCGTGCCGGAGACCCCGCGCTACTTGGCCCTCAAGGGCAAGGACGAGAAGGCCTACACGGTGCTCTCGCGTATCAACGGCGCCACGGCCGCCCGCACGATCCTCGACGAGATCAAGAGCACGGTGATGGAGCAACGCGAGAAACTCTTCACCTACGGCGTCCTGGTGATTGTCGTGGGCGTGCTGCTCTCGTTCTTCCAGCAGGCGGTGGGTATCAACGTCGTGCTGTACTATGCGCCGCGCATCTTCGAGAACATGGGCGCCACGGGCGACGCCTCGATGTTGCAGACCGTCGTGATGGGTATCGTCAACATCATCTTCACGGTGGTAGCCATCTTCACGGTCGACAAATGGGGCCGCAAGCCGCTGTTGATCGTAGGTTCGGTGGGTATGATGATCGGCATGATCGCCCTGGCGGCGCTGTCGTTCAGCGGGGCCATCGGTCTGGCCGCCCTGGTCTTCATCATCATCTACACCGCCTCGTTTATGATGTCGTGGGGCCCGATCTGCTGGGTTCTGATCGCCGAGATCTTCCCCAACACCATCCGCTCACAGGCCGTGGCCATCGCCGTAGCCGCGCAGTGGATCGCCAACTTCCTCGTCTCGTCGACCTTCCCCACGCTGTGCGACTGGAGCGTGGGCGGCACCTACTGCATTTATGCCGCGATGTCGCTGCTGTCGGCCCTCTTCGTCTGGAGATATGTCCCCGAAACCAAGGGCAAGACGCTGGAGGAGATGTCGGGTCTGTGGAAAAAATAGCCACGCGACCGACAGACAGGCACTACCCTATCCACTCGTACGAACCCGAAAGACCGGCCGGTCTTTCGGGTTCGCCGTTTTTTGGAGTGCAAACGGGTGTAAATCATTATTTGTAGGTATTGCAGGTTCCGCGCGGAGGTTGTAATTTTGCAGCGTAAAAGGAGAACCATGTACAAACTCGGAAAATACAAAGGCACCGACCGGATGTGCGACTTAGTGGAGGAGAACCACTCGATCCTGTTGATTATGAGCCGATTCGGCATTGCATTAGGCTTCGGCGAATCCTCCGTCGAGGAGGTCTGCCAACGCAACGGCGTCGACACTTCCACCTTTCTGGCGCTGGCCAACCTCACGACTGACGAGCTTCCGACGGCCGAGGAGATCGCCGCCGTCTCGCCCCGGGCCTTTCTGCGCTATCTGCACAATTCGCACGACTATTTCCTGGAGTTCCGCCTGCCGGCCATCCGCCGCAAGCTGACCGAAGCCACCGAGGGGGGCGACGAGGCGGTCCGTTATGTATTGCTGCGCTTTTTCGACGAATATGCCGCCGAAGTCAAACGCCACATGGCCTACGAAGAGCAGACCGTCTTCCCCTACGTCCGCGCCCTGGTGGAAGGCCGTCTGGAGGAGGGCTACGATATCTCGGTCTTCCACCGCCGCCACGACGCCATCGAGTCGAAGCTCACCGAGTTGAAAAATATTCTGCTCAAGCACTGCCCCGCCCGCGACAGCAACGAGATGAACAGCGCGCTGTTCGATATTTTCCTCTGCGAGGAAGATCTCGCGGCCCACAACCACGCCGAAAACGTGCTGTTCGTGCCGCTTGTCGAGGCACTGGAACGTCAACTCAAAACCGGGAACCGACGATGAGCACCGCCCTTCACATCGCCATAGCCGAACCGTCGCTCATCATCCGCAGCGGCTTAATTGCGGTGCTCCGACGGCTCTCGACGCTCGACATCCGGATCGTCGAGGCGGCCGATCTGTCGCGACTTTGCGAGACGTTGCGTCAGACCCGCCCGGAGATTCTGATCATCAACGCCTCGCTGTTGCCCGTGCTGCCCGTGGAGCGGATCCGCGAAACGTCGGCCATGCCGCGGCTGAAATGTATCGTTCTGCGCAGTGCCCTGACGGGCGATGCCGCGGTGGAGGGTTGCGACGGCGACATTTCGCTGATGGACACCGCCGAGCAGATCAAAGAGAAACTCCTGCGCGTGCACACCGCCGACCGCACAGACGACGAGGAGAGTTCCGACTCTTTGAGCGCCCGCGAGCGGGAGATCATCGTGGGTGTCGTGCGGGGGCTGACCAACAAACAGATTGCCGAGCAGCTATTCCTCTCACCCCACACCGTGATCACCCACCGCCGCAACATCGCCTCGAAGTTGCAGATCCACTCCGCCGCAGGTCTTACGGTCTATGCCATCGTCAACCATTTAGTCGAGCTCAACGACATCAAACAGAGCATCCACCGCCTCGACGAAGAGGAGTGATCCGAGACTGCCGATTTTTTTGATTTTAGTTTTTGTATAGTGCTTTCAGCCCCGCTACCTTTCGGATGGCGGGGCTGAAAGTTTCCGTAAAACGGATGGGCGGCGTTGTATCGGCGCCGCCCGTCCGTTATCCGGCCGAAATATCACTTCTTCCCGAACAGGCCGTGGCGCACGGCAGGAACACTGCTGTGGTCGCGCTTGCTGATGCCTTCGTTCTGCAAAACGATTTTCTGCAGCGTCTTGTCATTAGCCGAACGGAAATTCGTATAACGGGCGGGAATACCCGTCACCGTAATGTTCCTGACGCGATTTCCGCCGAAGAGAACCCAACGGCGCTCGATCGAGTACTGCATATCGATCAGCACGTCGCCGCCCTTGCCTGCATTGGCCAGAGCCTCACTGACAGCCGCGTTAAGGCTGTTCTGAATGCCGACCTTGGCAACGCGCTTGGGTATGGAGCAGGTATAGGTGATCTTGGGACCCACGACCTCGATATCGGCAATCGTAGCCGAAGTTACGGGCGACTTGACCTGCTGCACGGAAGCTGTCTTATAGACCGTCGAGCACGAAGGGGCCAACGCGCAGGCTGCAGCCACCATCACAATGATAAGTTTTTTCATAATAGATAAATTTGTTTTGTGTTTTACGTTGTATTTGTTGCTATGGTCCGCGATGTCGGAGGTTGGGATGAAGACAAATAAAAAACGTGGACCATATTTGCCATATCTGATTCTGAGGTCTTCGACTACCTATCACTCAAATAAAGTGGAATAAAGCCCACGCCGTTAAACACAACGTGAGCGCAAACTTTATTCCGTTGAGTGATCAATGAAAGTGTCGAAGTTTCAGAATCACAGAATAGAAGCTGACGCTTTTTATATCTATATGTCCCTGTTCAGGTTATCTTATCATAGGCCATCGGGGTTGGTTTACGCCTCAAAGATAGAGAAAAATATTCGATCTTCCAAACGCAAAACGCTGCCTGCCTGAAGAGCGGCGGTCCGGCCCGAGCAAAAAGCCGCAAAAAATACGGGCGGGAAAACCCGCCCGTACAGTCACATGGTACTGCCTTCGGATTTCTCCGAAAAGTCCACTACTTGAGATACTTGTTCAGCCAGCCGAAGAACTCGCGGTTCCAGACCATCGAATTCTGCGGTTTGAAGACCTGGTGACCCTCGTTTTCGAACGACACCAGACGGGCATCCAGACCGCGCAGGCGGGCCGCCGTGAAGGCCTCCAACGACTGCGTGTAGGGGATGCGGTAGTCATATTCGCCCGTGACGATCATAATCGGAGTATCCCACTTGTCGATCGATTTGTGCGGCGAATTGGCATACGAACGCTGCGCCACAGCGTTTTTCTTGTCCCAGTAGCTGCCGCCGTAGTCGTGGTTGACGAAGAACAGCTCCTCCGTCTCACCGTACATCGACTCGAAATTGTAGATGCCGCAGTGCGAAATAAAGGCCTTGAAACGTTTGTCGTGGTGACCGGCCAGATAGTAAACCGAATAGCCGCCGTACGAGGCGCCGACACAACCCATACGCGTCTCATCGGCCCACGGTTCGCGGGCCACATCGTCGATAGCCGAAAGGTAGTCTCTGATATTCTGACCCGAATAGTCGCCCGAGATCTGCTCTAACCACTCCATACCGAACGAAGGCACGCCGCGACGGTTGGGCGCCACGACAATATAACCCTGCGCGGCCATCAACTGGAAGTTCCAGCGATAGCTCCAGCCCTGCGAAACGATGCTTTGCGGGCCGCCCTCGCAGAACAGCAGCACGGGATAACGCTTCGAGGCGTCGAAATCGGGCGGCAGCACCACCCACGTCAACATCTGTTTGTTGTCGGTGGTCTTGACCCAGCGTTTCTGCACCTCGCCCATCCGGATATGGTCGTAAACGGGTTTGTTGATCGCCGAGATCTGCTCGAAATCACCCGTCGCGGGATCGACCGACATCAGTTCGGTCGCCATCGAGAGGCGCGTCATCTCGGCCACCAGACGTCCGCCGCCGATCGTGAAGGCGTTCATATCGTGGTCGCCGCGGGTCAGCACCTCGACTTCAGCCGTGCGGCATTTGGCCCCGCGTGCGGGCACCTCGACACGGCAGATCTGCTGCGTAGCCTCTATGGGCGCGATGAAGAGCAGGTGCGCGTCGTCCTCCCAGACCACATTCACGGCGTCGTAGTCGAAGCCGTCGGTCAGATAATCAATCGCTCCCGTCTCCAGGTCGTATACAAACAGACGCTCCTTGTCGGCCTCATAACCCGGGCGCTGCATCGACCGGAAGGCGATCCGCCGGCCGTCGGGCGACCAGACGGGATATTTGTCGTAACCGACCATCACGGCCTCGTCGCAGGCCGCACCGTCGAGGGTCACCGCGGCCGGTTTGCAGATATTGCGGGTCTCGCCCGTCGCCACGTCCCAGAGGAAGATATCCGAATCGGTCGACACGGCATACTCCGTGCCCGTCAAAGGCTTGCAGGTGTAAGCCAGCGTCTGGCCGTCGGGGCTCCACGCGATCTCCGCCATATCGAAATAGGGAGCCAGCGGCGCATCCCAGGCCGCATCGGCACCCATAATGTCGCGCGCGCAGTCGACTCCGGCGGCGCCGAGTTCACCCACGAAGATATGGCGATAGTCGCCCTTGTCCCAGTAGTTCCAGTGGCGCACCATCAGATCGTCGTAGATGCGGGCCCGCGACTTGTCCATATCCTTGTGGACGTCGGCCGAATTGATCTCCTTGACGTGGACGGTCTCCACCCACCAGAGGCGTCGGCCGTCGGCCGTCACACCGTAGCCCTCGAGATCCTGCCCGCGACGGGTCAGCTGACGGGCATTGCCCCCGCGGGCATCCATCCGCCAAAGCTGCATCGAACCGCTGCGGTCCGACAGGAAATAGATCGTCTTGCCGTCGGCCGACCACTGCGGATCGACATTGTTGGACGAGGTGTCGGTCAGCTGCCGCACCTCGCGCGTGGCCATATCCTCGATACAGAGCACCGTCACACCGCGGTTCTCCGCCATCGAATAGGAGGTCTGCGCATAGAGCAGCTGCGTCCCGTCGGGCGAGAGCGAAGAGCTGCCCACGCGTGCCATCTTCCACATCACTTCGGGGGTCAGCCGCCCCGCCTCGATCTCCGCCGCAGTCAGCGCATTGTCGATCTGCAAGGGTTGCGGCCGCTCGCTGCAACCCGACAAACCCATAGCCATAAGAGCCGTCATAAAGAGTAATTTTTTCATTTTTTCCGCTCGGTTTACTTCTTTTATATTAAATTTGCGTATCCAAACTTCTCTACACCATGACCGAATACATCTATTTCGCCGATAAAGTGCTATCGTTCAGCGATTCCGAACGTATCGAAGCCGATCTGACCCTCCGCCCCGCCGACCACGAACCGCTGACAAGGGCGAAGATACAGAAATTTTTCGAGAAATACGACTCCATAGCCCTAATATCTGACGATATAGCCCGTGTTTTCGAGCGTTTTACAGCGCAGTTCCTCCCCGTGGTGGCGGCGGGCGGCGTGGTGCGCACCCCCGACCACCAGGCCCTGATGATCTACCGCAACGGACGCTGGGACCTGCCGAAGGGGCACCACGAGTCGGGCGAATCGATCGAGCAGTGCGCCCTGCGCGAGGTGGAGGAGGAGACCGGCATCCGTCCCGACGCCATCGTCCGTCCCCTCTGCCAGACCCTCCATGCCTATCAACTCTTCGGCCGCTGGGAACTCAAGTGCACCCACTGGTTCGAGATGAGCGCCTCGGAAGCGGCTGCAACCACCCCCCAGCAGGAGGAGGGTATCGCCTCCGTAGCCTGGTGTTCCCCCCTCGAAATCGCCGACCACCTCCGCTACACCTTCCCCACCATCCGGACCGTCTTCGCCGCACTGAACAAGTAGCCTTTCGGCAGCACCGGCCCGCCGAAGCGATTCCTCTCCGGCCGAAAACCTGTTCGACATAAAAAGGGGGGGGGTATGACCTTTTCAGGTCATACCCCCTTTGGCATTAAAAGCCGGAACGTCTACTCCTCCGTCTCAACAGCCTTGAACAGAGCGACATCCTCTACCGGCGAATTCATCACGTAGGTATAGGCCTTTTCGATCTCGGCGGCGGCCAGCTTCGTGTAGATCTTGGCCGAAGCGACATAGTCGGCGCTCTCGCCGGCCTGACGGGCCAGGATGAAGGGGATGATGATGTGACCGGCGGTCTCGACCAGACGGCGTGCGTGGAACTCCTTGTAACCGGCGCACTCCTTCTCCTTGGCCTCGACGTGGGCGACCATCTCCTCGAAACGGGCGCGCAACTCCTTGAGTTTCTCCACCACGGGCTGCATCTCCTCGCTGTGGGTCTCGGCCTCGTAGCGGGCGATCTGCTCCATGAACGTACCCTTGGTTACGGCGTTGATCGCAGCCACAACCTGCAACTGCGACGTACCCTCGTAGATATTCATGATACGGGCATCGCGATAGAGGCGCTCGCAGGGGTAATCCTTCATAAAGCCCGAACCGCCGTGGATCTGAATGGCGTCGTAGGCGAGCTGGTTGGCGTACTCCGAAGAGAAGAGCTTCACCAGCGGGGTGAAACCGTCGGCCAGGCGGGTGTAGAACTTCATCTCCTGACGCTCCTCGGGCGTAAGCGAACGCTCGTGCGAGATGTGGGTGTACTGCTTGTAGATCTCCACAAAACGGGTGGTCTCATAGAGCAGCGCACGGGCACCCTGCAACTTGGCCTTCATATTGGAGAGCATCTCCGAGATGGCGGCGAAGCGGATGATGGACTTGCCGAACTGCGCGCGCTCGCGGGCATACTTCAGGGCCTCGCGATAGGCGGCCTCGCACGTGCCGACCGACTGTGCGCCGATACCCAGACGGGCGGCGTTCATCAGCGACATCACATATTTGATCAGACCCATCTTGCGGTCGCCGACCAGCTGCGCAGGGGCGTTCGTGAAGACCAGCTCGCAGGTGGGCGAACCCTTGATACCCAGCTTGTTCTCGATACGGCGAACCTTGACGCCGCCGTCGCGCTTGTCGTGCACGAGCATCGACAGACCGCGGGCGTCGGTGGTTCCCTCCTCCGTACGGGCCAGCACCAGCGACACCTCGCCGTCACCGTTGGTGATGAAGCGCTTCACGCCGTTGAGCAGCCACGTGCCTTTCTCCTCGTCGTAGTGGGCCTTCAGCATCACGGCACCCAGGTCGGAACCGGCATCCGGCTCCGTAAGGTCCATGGCGCACGTCGCGCCGGCCGAAACCCACGGCAGATAGTGCTGCTTCAACTCCTCCGAGGCGAACTCGTTCAGCGTCTCGGCGCAGTCC
>CAZHMX010000079.1:0-9003 GCA_964533725.1 uncultured Alistipes sp.
GGAGCGCCGCGCGGCAAGGGGCGGGGTCCTATCCCGCCCCGACGAGCGCAGTCGTGTGCTTATGCTGTCTTGTCCAGCACCTCGTATTTGGAGTGCTGGCTGCGGAATTCGGGAACCATCTTTTTCATGCGGGCCACGATCTGCATGTCATTTTCGCGGAAACTCGACTGATATAACTCGTCGAGCTGACCGTTGACCTCTCCGTAGACGTATTCGCGAACCTTTGCGATCTTGATTTTGGGGTTGAAGGTCGGCAACGTGATCTCCTTCTCGTTGAGCACCTCTTCGTAGAGCTTCTCGCCGTCGCGCAACCCTGTGAACTTGATCTCGATGTCGGCGCCGCTCAACTTGATCATCTGCTTGGCCAGGTCGACGATCTTGACGGGCTGGCCCATGTCGAATACGAAGATCTCGCCGCCCTTGCCCATCGTTCCGGCTTCGAGGACGAGCTTACAGGCTTCGGGGATCAGCATGAAGTAACGGATGATGTTGGGGTGGGTGACGGTGACCGGGCCTCCGTTCTTGATCTGCTCCTTGAAGAGCGGTATAACCGAACCGTTCGACCCCAGCACGTTGCCGAAACGCGTCGTGACAAACTGCGTCTGCCCCTGGATCTTGCCCTCCTTGATGGCTTTGTCGAGACTCTGCACATAGATCTCGCAGATACGTTTCGAGGCGCCCATCACGTTGGTGGGATTTACGGCCTTGTCGGTCGAGATCATCACGAACTTGCGTGTGCCGCATTTTACGGCCAGGTCGGCGATGATACGCGTGCCCTCGACGTTGTTCTGAATGCTTTCGGCGGGGTTGTCCTCCATCATCGGCACGTGTTTGTAGGCGGCAGCGTGGAAGACGTACTCGGGTTTGCACTGTTCGAAGATCTCCTCCATGCGCACGCGGTTGGCGATGTCGGAGACGATGGTTGCGGCGTTGATGCCGGGATATTGGCGCGCCATCATCAGACGGATGTCGTGCAGCGGCGTTTCGGCCTGGTCGATGAGGATCAACTGCTCGGGTTTGTACTCGGAAACCTGACGCACGATCTCGCTGCCGATGCTGCCGGCCGCCCCCGTGATCAGGATGCGCTTGCCCTGCAACTGTTCGCCGATGGCCTCCATGTCGACCTCGATTTTGTCGCGCTGCAGGAGGTCCTCGATCTGGATTTCGCGGAATTGCTGGTGCGTGATATCGCTCTTGCCGTCCCACTCCAGCTCGCCCGGAACCATGTAGATCTTGATACCGGCGGCGATCAGCTCGTTGACAAAGTCGGCCTTCTCGCGCAACGACTCGCTGCGCAGCGGCGAGACGAACAACGCCTTGATGTTGCGTTTGGCCATCGTCCCAACCAGACGGCCGTCGAGCGGATAGACCTTTACGCCCATCATCATGATTCCGTCGACGTGGGTATCATCCGACACGAAGCCCGAGACGATAAATTTGGCTGGATCCTGGTTGCGCAGGCTCTTGGCGATGCTGATACCGCCCTGCTTGACGCCGTAGATGAAAGCCCGCTGGGCGTTGTCCTGTTTGTACATCGTGTCGTAGCAGTACTTGATCATCACGCGGATGCCCCACATCAGGAAGGTGGCCATCATGGTCCAGGTGAAGATGTCGCGCAGACGCAGCGGAACCAGCATCGAGGTGGGACCTACCAAACGGCCGATCAGGGCAGCCATAAGCAGACCGAACAGCGTGGCCATGCAGACGCGCTGCAGGTCGACGAACGACGAATAACGCAGAATGCCCGAGTAGGTCTGACAGAGACGGAACCCGATCATGTAGAATACCAGGTAGAAGGCCAGCGTTCCGCACAGGGGCCAGAAGATCGTCGACGTATGGATCAACCCGTTGTTGATGGCATAGACCATCAGGGCCGAAACAAAGGTGATAACGCAGTCGATGAAGAAGATACACCAATAGGGCAAGGCCTTGCGCGAGAAGTACCAGCAGCACAATTGTGAGATAAAATTCATCATAAGCAGGCTCGGTTTTTATTTTCTAATGTTTCACTTCTTTTTTATGGTAAAAAACGAAAAAAGCCGTTGTGCGGCCCTCTTCGTTGTCACTGTTTTGGGGCGGTTTTATATCGGTTTGCGGAAAAAATCGCACTGGCGGATCGTGTGCAGATCGCTTCCGGCGAATTCATACATCTCATCTTTGCGCAACCGTTGTGCTTTCTGCTGTGCGCTTTTTCCGTAAATGCCGGTCAGCGAAAGCAGGTTGAGTTGCAGTTTCACACCCTTCGAACGGAGTTTCTCGTACTCATTGTCCGACATATAGGTGTAGCGCTCGGGGTGGGCCAATATGGGGTAGTACCCGGCCGACTGGATCCGCGCGAGGGTGTTGTAGAGGTTCATCGGCGGGTTGAAATAGGAGGTTTCCACCAGCAGGTGGTCGCCTTTCTCGCCTATGGGGAGCAGATCGCCTGCCTCCAACCGTTCGATAAAGAGGTTGTCGAGCATATACTCGGCCGCCAGCTGCAACTCCACCGCGCCTTTCCACTCCGCCTGCAACGCGGCAAAACGCTCGCGAAGCGCGGCCGTGCGGTTGGGAATATCCTCCATAATGTGGGGCGTACACCAAACCTTTTTGATCCCCAACCGTTCGTATTCGGCCAGAATCTCCAGCGTCTCCTCCATATGTCTCACGCCATCGTCCACGCCGGGCAGGATGTGGGAGTGCCAGTCGGTCATTCCGTCGAATACACCGCTGCTTATCAATGTCTTGCGCTTAAAAAATGGCCACACGGTCAGTTCGTCTTTTACTTGTTGTTGCTACAACTGTTTTTCTCTTCTTCGGCTTCCGGCTTTCAATTCCAATACATGGTTTCCGGTTTCCAGCTTCCAATACATGGTTCCTGGCCCCCCCCCGGTTGGCTACTCGTCCTCTTTGGTCGATCCGTAGCCGTAACCGTATCCGTAGTGATAACCGTAACGGTAACCGTATCGGTAGCCATAGTGATAGCCGTAGCGGTTGCCGCTGCTTATCGTACCGTTCAGAATCATCGACATGTTCTTGAACTTCTTTTCGTTGTAGAGGTTCTGCAGGTCGGGCAGCATCGCACGCTCCAGGAGGCCGGCACGTACCACGAAGATCGTGCGGTCGGCCAGTTTCTCGATGATCTGCGTGTCGGCCACCAGTTCGATCGGCGGGCAGTCGATCAATATGTAGTCGTACTGATCGCGCACGGAGTCGATGATTTGCTTCAGACGGGGGCTGAACAGCAACTCGGTGGGATTGGGCGGGATCGTACCCACAGGCAGGATATGCAGGTGGGGGAACTTGTCCGAGGTTACGATGATCTGGTCGAGGTTGTCCACACGGCCGCTCAGGTAGTCGCTCATACCCGTCGAGGGCGAGTTGACGTAGGCCGACGTGGAGCCGTGGCGCATATCGCCGTCGATGACCAGCACACGCTTCTCCTTGATGGCCAGACTGACCGCCATGTTGATCGTAATGAACGACTTGCCGCTGCCCGGGTTGAACGACGTCAGGATGATGACGTTGGTCCGGTCGCCGGGTTCGATCATGAACTCTAAGTTGGTGCGCAGCACGCGGAAGGCCTCGTTGATGATATCGCGGCTGCCCGGTTTCACCACCACCTTGCGGCTCAAGTCCTCTTTCTTCTGCTTTTTGAACCGCTGCAACCCGTGACGCCGGCGCGAGTAGTGGAGCGGAATCTCGCCGATGAAGGGGATGGTGCAACTCTCCAGATCCTTGCGGCCGCGGATGCGCGTGTTCATCATCTCCATCAGGACGATGATGCCGGCAGGGATCATCAAGCCGATCAGCAAACCGATCAGCAGGATCTTGTTGCGAACCGGTGCCGTGGGGATCGAAC
The DNA here is from genome assembly GCA_964533725.1 of uncultured Alistipes sp. Taxonomy (GTDB): domain Bacteria; phylum Bacteroidota; class Bacteroidia; order Bacteroidales; family Rikenellaceae; genus Alistipes. The sequence goes on from CAZHMX010000079.1 coordinate 3,842, forward strand.
TGCCGTCCGGGGGCGAGATCAAACGGGTGTTGTAGGCCGTGAATGCCTGCGAGAGCTCGTTCTCCTCGCGTTTTTGCAGCAGGAAGAGGTAGAGCGACTCCTTGACCTTCTGCTGACGCTCGACCGACAGGAGGTATTTGGCCTGCGAGGGGCTGGCGGCGATCTGCGACGTGGTCTTCTTCTCGATCTTCTCGAGGTTGGCGATCTGACCGTTCAGCAACTCGATCTGGTTGTCCAGCGAACGCACCATCACGTCGCGCAACGACGCCAGCTGCTCGTCCATATTGATGACGATCGGGTTCTGCGGGCTGCTGTTGCTGACGATGCTGTTGCGTTGCATCAACAGCTGGTTGTATTGCCCGATCTGCGACTCGACATTGGAACTGCCCGTTCCCGAGTTGGCCGGAAGAAGCTGGTTTACATGCTGGTTGTCAGCCAGATATTCGCGGATATAACGCGTCATGTAGAGCTGGTTGTTCAGGGCCATGATCTCGGCGTTGGTCTGCGAACTTTTGGACATGTACATGCTCGACGCCGCGCTGACATCGGGCAGCAGGTGCTCGCTCTTGTAGGACGAGATATCGTTGTCGACATTGCCCAGCTCCTGCTCGATAATGGCCAAACGCTCGTTGATGAATTGCGAGGTGCTGATGGCGATCTGGTTCTTGTCCTTGACCCAGTTTTCGTTGTAGACCTGGATCAGCGTGTTGAGAATCTCTTCGGCGCGCTGGATCGATTTGTCGGTCACCGTCAGGCTGATCACCGAGGTTTTTTCGTTTTTCAGCACCACGCTCAACTGGGCCAGATAGCCCTTGACCGTACCGTAGAAATTTGCGCGCGAGACATAGAGCGTGTGGCGGTCGCCCGCCTTGTAATTGGTGGTGGGGGCGATCACGACCTTGCCGAGCGGCGTGTTGATCGAATCCAGCAGACGGCCGGAGACTTTGTCGCTCAACTCCTGACCGCCGAGCACGAAATCCGTAAGCGTAACCGACTGGTCCGGTTCGATTTGCAGCGTAAAACCGGCCGACATTCCCTCGGGCAACTCGCAGATCGAGGCCGTCGCGGGCAAGGTGCGTCCGTAAACCACGTCGCGATGGAATCGCCCGGGCCGGTAATAGTTCATGTCGAGTTTCAGCCGTTTGACGACCTCCGACATGACCGACGGCGACTGGAATGCCATCAACTCGTTGTTGATGTTGGTGTTGGGCTTGAAGATTCCCAATTCCGAGAAGCCGACGATATCGGATGCCGTGTTCCCTTTGCCGTCCTCTTTGATCAATACGGTTGCCGTACGCGTGTAGATGGGCGTCGTGCGGAGAATGTAGATCACGGCCACCCCTAACGATAGGGCCAGCGACAAGACGAACCACCGCCACCGTGCCAGGCACAGATAGAGGATATCCATGATTTGGATCGATTCCTCGGTTCCGGTCGTAACCGTATTGTTTTTAGCTGTTTCCATAGTTTGTTATTTTACGATCAAGAGTGTGAACGAGGTCAGGAACGTGACGATCGAGATCCAGAAGGAGGGCGTGTTGAGCGTGTTGCCGTTGACGGTCGACTGACGCTTTTTCATGGCGGTCGGCTCGACATAAATTACATCGTTCTGTTTGAGGTAGTAAACCGGCGAGGCATAGAGTTCCGGCCCGGAGGAGATATCGACGCGGTAAATCTCCTTTTTGCCATTTTCGTCGCGCTGTACCATGATGTTGTCGCGGCGCCCCTGAATGTTCAGATCGCCCGCCAGGGCCAGCGCATCGATCAGCGTCAGGTGGTCTTTGTCGATATTATAGCGGCCGGGGCTGCCGACTTCGCCCAAAACGGTCACCGTCAGATTCTGAAATTCCACCGTCACGATCGGGTCTTTGACCAGATTGCGCGAAGTCAGTTCGTGTTTGATCGTCTCGGCAATCTCCTGACGGGTTTTTCCGGCCACGTGGATCGGGCCCAGGACGGGGAAATCGATCTCGCCGCGGTCGTTGACCGTGTAGCCGATTCTGTTCTGGCCGGAGGAGGCGCTCATCGAGGTCGGAATCTGCAGGTTGAACATCGAGGTCAACGTCTCTTCGGGCGTCGAGACCATGATGGATATTTTGTCCTCGGGTTGTATGCGGATATCGACATTGTGGGCAACAACCTCGGATTTTTCGGGTGAAAGATCCTGAAAATAGGTCACTTTTTTCGGCATGGCGCAGGCGGTCAGCAATGCGATGCAGAAGATCGAGAGCAAAAACTTACCGAATTTCATATCTGTTTTGTCTTTGTTTGTGCGTTGTTTCTCCGTTATGGCAAGATCTTACCATCGTAACAGGGTTCGTCAACTGCTGCGTAACTCTTTGGTTTGTATACTGTTGTAGGCGTCATATCCCAAATACCGCACACTGCACGTTGCCAAAACGCTCGAATACGATAGTCTCTTCCTGCTTGAAAATTTACATTTCCACACAAAGGTAAGGCTTTTTTTGTAAAAATACAAAAAATATGATAGAGAAGGAACGCCTTTTAACTCAACCTGAACCGAATGTGATATTATTGCGCATCGGATTTCGGCACGTTGCACGTTGCGGGAGCGGTGTTGCCGTGCGTTCCGGATATCGGCCTCCGCTTTGGACGGGCCGAACGGATGTTTCGGCCCGGTCGACTACCCGTTTCCTTCCGCCGCAGGTCTGCAGGCCGGAGGGTCAGATATCGTGCGAAAGCGGGGGCGGGACGAGCGATCCCATATCGAAATCGCCCCAGCGTTCGGCAACCGAGTCGAGCGTTGCCAGCAATTCGTCGACATCGAACAGCGTGACGAGCTTCATCCGGGTGGATTTGAAGTCGGGAAGCCCCTTGAAATAGTTCGACAGGTGACGCCGCATCTCCAGAATGCCGACTTTTTCACCTTTGATTTCCAACGATTTGAGCAGATGTTCCTTGGCGATGGCAACGCGTTCCGCGACCGAGGGCTGCGGCAACAGCTCGCCCGTGTCGAGATAGTGCCGTACCTCGCGGAAGATCCACGGACGGCCATAGGTTGCCCGCCCGATCATCACGCCGTCCACGCCGTAGCGGTCGAACATTTCGCGCGCTTTGACCGCCGAATCGACGTCTCCGTTGCCGATCACGGGGATCTTGAGCCGGCGTTTGACCTCGCCGATCAACGTCCAGTCGGCCTGCCCGGTATACATCTGTGCCCGCGTACGCCCGTGGATCGTCAGTGCGGCGATGCCGGTCTCTTCCAGCCGCTCGGCGATCTCCACGATATTTTTCGAATTTTCGTCCCAGCCCAGCCGTGTCTTGACCGTCACGGGCAGCTTCACCGCCTCGACGATCCGCCGGGTCATCTCCACCATCAACGGCACGTCGCGCATCATGCCCGATCCGGCTCCGCGGCCCGCGATTTTTCGCACGGGACAGCCGAAATTGATATCGATCACGTCGGGGTGCGCAGCCTCGGCCATCCGTGCGGCCTTGACCATCGGTTCTATCGTATTGCCGTAAATCTGAATTCCGACGGGCCGTTCCGAATCGCTGACTTCCAGTTTCTTGAGCGATTTGGCCGCATCGTGCACCAGTCCGTCGGCCGACACGAATTCCGTATAGACCATATCGGCGCCGAACCGCTTGCACATATAGCGGAACGACGGATCGGTCACATCCTCCATCGGTGCCAGGAAGAGCGGTTTTTCGCCCAAATCTATCGTCGCGATTTTCATAGTGCCGCAAAGATACGGATAAGCGAGCGTAATGCCAAATTTATTTGGCATTACCGAGCGGAGTATCTTCGGCGCAGCCAAGGATACGGATAGACAGAGCGTAATGCCAAATTTATTTGGCATTACCGAGCGGAGTATCTTCGGCGCAACTAAAGATATGGAAAAACGGGGCGTGCCGCACCTGACAATCTGCGCGGCATGTCCCGTCGGAGATTGCCGCTGTTACGGTTTCGGGGCGATTTTTGCACCGAAAAGATAATGCCCCAGCAGGTCGCTGATCCGTATTATGTTGCTTATAATCAGGCAAAGACCTGCAACGAGCAGCGACAGGGCCAGCCCGCAGCACAGCTCCAGCAGCATGTTGGGTGACTCTTTGAAAAAGTCGCCGAAGAAGGGTAGGTGAGGTATAAAAAAGTAATGAAGCAGATAGATATCCAATGTGCGTCGACCGATGTATTGCAGTGCGGCTCCGAGGCGCGTCGAGGAGGCGAAGCTGGCCTGATACTTTCTAAAAAAAGCGAACACGATCAACAGCCCGCTGTAATTACAGATAAGTGTGCAGGCATAATAGATGAAGAGCGAGAGATATTTAGTGAATATTAGCGGCAAACCCCCCCCCGAAAAATCGGGTAGTTTTCGGTGATGAAAAAGGCGCTGAAGAACAGAATGATTATGCTGCCTGAAAAGAATTTGTTGTCCAACAATTTGTTCAACAGAGGCAAATATCGGGCGGCGATGTTTCCGAATACGAAAAACTGGAAGTAGCTAAATGTGTTATCTGCGCAGAAGACGTCCATGAAGCGTTTTATCGATTCAGGAAAATGGGAACAAGTAAGGTGTACCGGATATAAGACGATGGCGATAAGCGCGAGTATGCCGATTGTGTAAATCTTTTTTCGGTGCTGCGATACCGTTTTGTGGACTATATAATTAACTCCGTAGTATATGAGAAACATTTCAAGCAACGAAATGGTAAACCAATACCCCAATTTCATTGGGCTTATAAAGAACACAAAAGAATTCCGTGACGCGATCAAATAAGTGTATAACAGCCCGAAAAAGAGCGTCGGGACAATTTGCACGAGCAGTTTCTTTTTAGTGGCGGTGAGGGTGGTCTTACTATCCCAGATTTTTTTTGCGCTGTACGCGAGAAAACCGCTTATGAAGAAAAACAGCGGCATACGAAATTTGAGGAATATACCGGAGATTAGCGATTGCTCATAACTGGGACCAAACCCAAAACATTCGACATGCCACCAGACGACCAACAACATGGTAAATCCCCGCAGGGCATCGATATACTCGATGCGCTTTCTTGGAGCGATAACTTCCATAATATATATAAATATTTAAGATTTGGATACAAAGATAGTAAAACTCAATCTAATATGCAAAAAAAGTGAATACCAAAGTTTCCAATAAGAAGTGCAACGGCTATGTCCTCACTCTCCCGCGGGGGAA
>CAZHMX010000080.1:0-3038 GCA_964533725.1 uncultured Alistipes sp.
TGCCCGGCATCTCGGCCGTCTCGCCGCCCACGAGGGCGCAACCCGCCTGACGGCAACCCTCGGCGACACCGGCCACGATGGACTCGATCTTCATCGGTTCGTTGTGTCCGACAGCCACATAATCGAGGAAAAACAGCGGTTCGGCACCCTGTGCCAGCACATCGTTGACGCACATGGCCACGGCATCGATGCCGATGGTCGAATGTTTGTCCATCTCGAAGGCCAGCTTCAGCTTCGTACCCACGCCGTCGGTGCCGCTGACCAGCACCGGCTCCTTGTAGCCGAGCGAGGCTAAGTCGAACATACCGCCGAAGGCACCGATATTGCCCATCACACCCGTTCGGGCGGTCGAGGCGACATGTTTCTTGATTCGTCTGACCACTTCGTAACCGGCTTCGAGGTTCACACCGGCCGATTCATAACTTTTTGCCATATACTACTTTGTCTATTTTTTCAATTAAAATTTTCCGTCACGGTTGGCCTCCTCCTTCGATCGGTAGAGCGACGTGGGGTAGTTGCCCGTGAAGCACGAAATGCACAACTCACTGCGCTTGCCCGCCTTCAGAAGCGCCTCTTTCGAGAGGTAGACCAGCGAATCGGCTCCGATCATCTCGCGCACCTGCTCGACGGTGTGGTGCGCGCAGGCCAGCTCCTCGAGGGTCGAGACATCGACCCCGTAGAAACAGGGCGCAATGAACGGCGGACTGGCGATACGCACATGAACGGCCACGGCGCCTGCATCCTTCAACATCTTGACAATGCGGCGCGAAGTGGTTCCGCGCACGATCGAATCGTCGACCAACACCACGCGTTTGCCCTTCACGATCGACTTCACGGCCGACAGCTTCATCTTCACCCCCTTGTCGCGCAACGCCTGCGAGGGCTGGATAAAGGTACGACCGATATATTTGTTCTTGATCAGGCCCATCTCGTAGGGGATGCCGCTCGCCTCGGCATAACCGATGGCGGCACTCAGACTCGAATCGGGCACACCGACCACGATATCGGCCTCCGTCGGCGACTCCTGGTAGAGCAGACGGCCCGACTCCTTGCGGTAGGCGTGGACATTGCAACCCTCGATATCGCTGTCGGGACGTGCGAAATAGATATACTCCATCGCGCACATCAAATGGCGCTTGTACTGCGAATAGTGTTGCGAACGCAGGCCGTGCTCATCGATGGTGACGATCTCGCCGGGTTCCACATCGCGCACATACTCCGCCCCCAACACATCGAAGGCGCAGGTCTCGCTGCTGACCACCCAGCCGTTGCCCAAACGGCCGATCGACAAAGGACGCAGGCCGTATTTGTCGCGGCAGCAATAGATCCTGTTGCCCGTCATCACCAAAAAGGCGAAGGCTCCCTCCATCATATTCAGCGCCTGTTTGATCGCGAAGATCCGGTGCTCGTTGGGGTTGCTGTTCTCCTTTTTGATCAGGTGCGCCAGAATCTCGCTGTCGGACGACGACTGGAAGAGGCTTCCGCGGTCCTCCAAATAGCGGCGCAGCAGGTGCGAGTTGACGATATTGCCGTTGTGAGCCAAGGCAAAATCACCCGTATTATGCTGGAACAGAAACGGTTGTACATTTTCAATTCCGCCGCCGCCCGCCGTCGTGTAACGCACGTGGCCGATGGCGCGGTCGCCCTTCAGCGTGGCCAATTTATCCTCGTGGAAGATCTCGGTCACCAGACCCTCGCCCTTCACGCGGCGGAACTTGCCCGTCTGATCGTCGACAGCCACAATACCGCAACCCTCCTGACCGCGGTGTTGCAGCGCGTGCAGCGCATAGTATACAAGGTGTGCGGCATCGGGCACGCCGAAGACGCCGAAAACACCGCACTCCTCGTGTAACTCCCTCTCCTCGAGGTGATTCATCGGATTCTCAACCATCGACTACTTGAGGTTTTCGAGACGATTCAAAATCTCCTCATAGGCCTCGCGCACACGGCCCAGGTCACGACGGAAGCGGTCCTTGTCCAGCTTTTCGTTGGTGTCCATATCCCACAGACGGCAGGTATCGGGCGACACCTCGTCGGCCAGAACGATCTCGCCGTCCGACGTGCGGCCGAACTCGATCTTGAAGTCGATCAGATTGATGTTCATCTTGCGGAACATATTCATCAGCACCTCGTTGATCTTGGCCGTCATCGCATAGATGGTCTTCAGTTCGTCATAGGTCACAACACCCAGAGCCACAGCGTGATGGTCGTTGATCAGCGGGTCGCCCAGCTCATCCTTCTTGTAGCAGATGTCGTAAATCACATTCGAAGGTTTGGTGCCCTCCTCGATCCCCAGACGCTGGGCCATCGAACCGGCGATCACGTTGCGGACGATCACCTCCAGCGGAATGATCTCGACACGGCGGCACAGCTGGTCGCGGTCGTTCAGGGTCTCGATATAGTGGGTCTTGACGCCGGCAGCGATCAAGTGGTGGAAAATCAGCGTCGAAATGGCGTTATTCAACTCTCCCTTGCGCTCGATCGTCGCTTTCTTGACGTTGTTAAACGCCGTGGCGGCATCCTTGTAGTGAATGATGATCTTGTCGGGATCGTCGGTCAAAAAGACTTGTTTTGCTTTGCCCTCATAGAGCATTTCAAGCTGTTTCATAGTGTTTTATGATGTTTAATTAAACTAATTTCTATCCATTACTTCGTTTTTCTGAAATAGGCTACCGCATTGTCGAAGAGCGGCTGGCGCTTCTCGCCCGCGATATTCTTGAAGAGGTTCCGGTCGTAACGCTCCGTGTGGCCCATCTTGCCCAGAATACGGCCCTCGCAGGCGGTGATACCCTCGATGGCGTACCACGAACCGTTGGGGTTCCAGGGCGAACGGACCGTCGGGCGACCCTCGGCGTCGGCATACTGGAAGGCTACCTGACCGTTGGCGAAGAGCTCGGCAGCCATCGCGGCATTGACCATAAACTTGCCCTCGCCATGGCTGACGGCGATCGAGTGCAGGTCGCCGATCTCGAAACCGCGCAACCAAGGCGATGACACGGAGGCCACGCACGTGGAGACGATCTGCGAGATGTGGCGGT
>CAZHMX010000080.1:3048-8951 GCA_964533725.1 uncultured Alistipes sp.
GACGCATCCCAGACGACCGTAGGGCAGCAGACCCGACTTCACCAAAGCCTGGAAGCCGTTGCAGATACCCAGGATCAAACCGCCACGATCCAACAGACGATGGATCTCTTCGGCTATTATCTTGTTGTTCAACACATTGGCAATGAACTTACCGCTGCCGTCAGGTTCGTCGCCGGCCGAGAAACCGCCGCTCAAAACCAGGATATGACACTCGGCGATTCGGCTGCGCATCTGCTCGATCGAGCGGAAAATATCCTCGCTCTCGAGGTTGCAGAAGACGCTCGTCGTGGTGCGGGCACCGGCACGGCGGAAAGCGCGGGCGGTGTCGTAATCGCAGTTCGTACCCGGGAATACGGGCAGATAGGCGATGGGGTGTTCGACGGCTTCGCCCGGATATTCAGCGACCTTCGCGGTCACCTTCTGCAACTCGACCGGCTCGGGGTTGTCACCCGTGCTGCGGTCGGGGTAGATCGTGGCGAAACGCTCCGAATTGGCCTTGAAGAGTTGTTCGAGCGGCACTTCGCAACCCTCGATACGGATTACCTCCCCGGCAACGGTTCGGCCCACCCGTTCGATCCCTTCGCCCTCTACAGGCTCGGCCGTCTCGATAAGGATCGAGCCGTACAGACGGTCGAAAAGTTGCTCGGCAGCCATCTCGATCTCGACGCCCACGCGGTTGCCGAGGGCCATCTTCACCACGGCCTCGCCCACACCGCCGGCACCCACGGCCCAGCCCGAAAGGACTTTGCCTTCGGCCGTAAGTCGCTCAACCAGAGCGAAATTGCGGCGAAGCTGCCCGGTGTCGGGCATCCGGTTCCCGAGCGGCGTATGACGCACCAGCGAGAGGTAGTGTCCCGCGCCCTTGAGGTCGGTCGACACGACGCGGCGCGCATCCACGGTCGTGATACCGAACGCTATAAGCGTCGGCGGGACGTCGATATCGCGGAACGTGCCGCTCATCGAGTCCTTGCCGCCGATCGACGGCAGCCCCAGCTGCACCTGCATCTGCAGCGCGCCCAGCAACGCCGACAGCGGTTTGCCCCACGACGTCTCGCTCTTCATGCGCTCGAAATACTCCTGGTACGAGAAACGCATCCGCCCGAACTCGCCGCCCGCGGCCACCACCTTGGCGCAAGCGTCGACCACCGCCACGGCCGCACCGTGACAGGGGCTCCACGAGCTCACCTCGGGATCGTAGCCGAAGGCCATCATCGAGGCCGTCTCGGTATAACCCTCCGTCGGCAGCTTCTGCACCGAAACCTGCGTCTCGGTCTGCTGCGTGCGACCGCCGTAGGGCATCAGCACCGTCGAAGCGCCGATCGTCGAGTCGAACATCTCGATCAACCCCTTTTGCGACAGCACGTTCATGTCTTTCATGTTGTTCTCCAGCCGTTCGGCCGCCGTAGCGCCCGCCACTTCGCGATGCCACGGGTCGCGATCCTCGACGGCGGCCACACGCACCTTCGCATAGTGCTTGGCGCCGGCACTGTCGATAAACTCGCGGCTCAAGTCGACGACTTTCTCCTCTTTATAATACATCCGCATACGCGCCGTATCCGTAACGTCGGCCACGTAGGTAGATTCGATGTTCTCCTCGCGGCAGCAGGCCATAAAGGCCTCCATATCCTTGGCCTCCACGACTACGGCCATGCGCTCCTGCGATTCGCTGATTGCCAGTTCGGTGGCATTCAGACCGTTGTATTTCACGGGCACACGGTCGAGATAGATATCCAGACCGTCGGCCAACTCGCCGATCGCCACCGAGACACCGCCTGCGCCGAAGTCGTTCGACTTCTTGATCATCCGCGTCACCTCGGCGCGACGGAACAGCCGCTCCAGTTTGCGCTCCTCGGGGGCGTTGCCTTTCTGCACCTCGCTGCCGCAGGTCTCGAGCGATTTCTCGTTGTGCTCCTTCGACGAACCCGTCGCACCGCCGATACCGTCACGGCCCGTACGGCCGCCGAGCAGGATCACCACATCGCCCGCGGCGGGACGTTCGCGGCGCACGTTCTCGGCCTTCACGGCACCGACCACGGCACCGACCTCCAGACGTTTGGCGACAAATCCCGGGTGGAAGATCTCGCGCACGTGCGTGGTGGCCAGACCGATCTGGTTGCCGTAGCTCGAATAGCCCGCGGCGGCCTTGCGGCTGATCACGCGCTGGGGCAGTTTGCCCGCCATCGTCTCGGCCACCGGCTTATAGATATCGGCCGCACCCGTCACGCGCATCGCCTGGTAGACATAACTGCGGCCCGACAGCGGGTCGCGGATCGCGCCGCCCAGACAGGTCGACGCACCGCCGAAAGGTTCGATCTCGGTGGGGTGGTTGTGGGTCTCGTTCTTGAACTGGAGGAGCCATTTTTCGGGTTTGCCGTCCACGTCGGCCTCCACGAAGATCGAGCAGGCGTTGTTCTCCTCGCTGACCTCCAGATCCTCCAGAAGGCCCTTTTGGCGCAGATAACGCGCGCCGATCGTGGCCAGATCCATCAGACAGAGCGGTTTATGCTCGCGGCCCAGCTCCTTGCGGATCTTCAGCCAGAGGGCCAAAGAGTCGTCGATGGTCGATTTCATGACCGAATCCTCGACCTCGATATGCTCCAGCTCGGTGGAGAAGGTCGTATGGCGGCAGTGGTCGCTCCAGTAGGTATCCAGAATACGCAGCTCCGTCTCGCGCGGATCGCGGCCCTCGCGGCGGAAGTATTGCACGACTTCGTTCAGGTCGTCGGCGTTCATCGCCAGCCCCATCTTCGCACAACAGGAGGCCAGATCGTCGCGTTCCATCTTCGTGAAACCCTCCAGCACGGGGACGGGTGCCACGACGGCCCGTTCGCCCTCGTCCAGACGCGAAAGGTCCTTTTCGCGGGCCTCTACGGCGTTGATACAGTAATGTTTGACGCGTGCCAGATCCTCGTCCGGCAGGGCGGGGGTCATCAGCATCAGCCGCGAACTTTTGATCCTCACATCGGCCGTCGGGTCGATCAGCCGCACGCAATCCACCGCCGAGGCGGCGCGCTGGTCGAACTGGCCGGGCAGATACTCCACGGCCACACGGCTCCAGACCGTCGGGTCGGCTTCGCAGGTGTCGGTCACCGTATCGGTCACCACCTCGCCGAAGACCGTGTAGCGGCTCTTCTCCAAAAGTTCGGCCCCGAAACCGAACAGATCGTAAACATTCAGCAAACGCAACTCCCCGATATTGAGCGCGAGGTTCTCGTTCAACTCGCGGCGCAGGCTCTCGGCCTCAACACGGTAGCGGGGGCGCTTCTCAACGAATATGCGGTAATTTTTCATCATTTTTATATAGTTCTCTATTTCACGAAACGGTCGCTCCACCGTTTTTGGTACTCTTCGTAGGTCAGACCGGTAAAGGTGATGTGGCCCATTTTGCGTTTGGGTTTCGATATGCTTTTGCCGTACAGATGGACATGGACCCCCTCCCGAGGTTCGGCCGCAATCCGCCGGGCCTCCTCCAGGTCCTCGCCCAGAATATTCTTCATGATCGTCGGCGATTTCAGCTCGGGCCGCACCAACGGCTGCTGCAACAGGTAGCGCGCCAGGGCCGTATATTGACTCTCGGTAGCCCCCTCGATCGACCAGTGGCCGCTGTTGTGGGGGCGGGGCGCCATCTCGTTGAAGAGGAACTCGTCGCCGCGCACGAAATATTCGATGGCCAGGATGCCCTCGTAACCGCACCGCTCCATAAATTCGGCGCTCGCCCGCTGCATCCGCCGGGTCATTTCGTCCGACATCCCGGGCGCCGGCACGATCGTCAGATCGAGGATTCCCTCGCGGTGGATGTTGCGTCCCACAGGCAGGCTGACCGTATGTCCCCCGGCATCGCGCACCGTGATCACACTCGACTCATAATCAAAGGCAACCAGCTCCTCGACAATGCACGGGACCGTCACGAGCGACCGGGCTTTCGACCAGTCCGCCTCCGTGCGGACCACCGCCTGACCGTGGCCGTCGTAACCCATCGTGCGGGTCTTCACCACACACGGCAGGCCGATTTCACCGATGGCGCGCCGCAACGACTCCTCGTCGTCGGCCGCCACATAACGCGGGGTCTGCAAGCCGTTTTTGCGGGCGTTGTCCTTCTCGCGCAGGCGGTCCTGCGAATCGTACAGCGGCCTGTATCCCTGCGGGATCCGATATTTCTCGACCAGCGGAATCAACACCTCGCCCGGAACATTCTCGAATTCATAGGTCACCGCGTCGCACGCGCGACACAGCCGCTCCAGCGCCTCCCGATCGTCGTAGGCCGCCACGATCGGCTGCCCGACGACCTGCATGGCGGGCGCATCGGCCGCAGGATCCAGTGCGGCGACGTCCACACCCATCGGGTGCAACGCCTCCGCGAGCATCAATCCCAGCTGCCCGCCGCCGATCACACCGATCCGGCCCTTTTTCGCCGCCGTCGGCCTATCCTCCGTCGCGTTGTTTGTCACGTCCTTCGCCATGTGCTCCATCACGTTCTTTGCCTCGTTATTCGTCACGTTTTTTTCGCTATGGCCTTATCGGGCCCTTCGCATTTTCACTATCAAAGGTGCTTTCGCCTTTATTCGCAGCCGCAGGCACCCCTGTCTTATCTTTGTCTTCGTTCACCGCCACAGAGCCCGGGCATTCACCCGGCCTCCGGCACGTTGCCCCCTCCCGTCAAAGTTCTATTTCGAGGACGGAGTCGGTCTGCGCCTTGCGGAAGGCGTCCAGACGGTCGGCCAGTTCCCGGTCTTGCAGCGAGAGAATCGAGGCGGCTATCAAAGCGGCGTTCTTCGCGCCGTTGATCGCCACCGTAGCCACCGGAACACCGCCCGGCATCTGCACGATCGACAGGAGCGAATCCAGACCGTTCAGCGCGCGCGACTTCACCGGCACACCGATCACCGGCAGGGGCGTCATCGAGGCCACCATGCCCGGCAGATGGGCCGCTCCGCCCGCACCGGCAATGATCACATCCAATCCGCGCTCGCGTGCCGTCGTGGCGTATTCCACCAGCAGGGCGGGGGTGCGGTGGGCGCTGACCACCCGTTTTTCGTAGGGGATCCGAAGCTCCTCGAGCATCCGCGCCGCATCAGCCATCACCTCCCAGTCGCTGATCGATCCCATAATAACTCCGACTTTCATATTCTTCTGTATCAATATAAAACGCGAACCACCGTAGGTTTAGGCCACGGCGGTTCGAGGGTTAACTATGCAAAAACACGCACACTGTAAACAATTCACACGTTTGGTCGTGCTTCGAAATGACCCGTCTATAACGAACAGACAAGTCATCCTGTTTTCGACAAGATGCGCTATGTTTTACCAATATCATAACAAGCAGTTCTTCGGTTATCCGCCCGGGGCGGTTACGGAACACGGCGCAAAGATAATCAGAAAAGTCCGAACCCACAAATTCCCGTACCCAAACTATCAACAAATTTTTAACAAGGGCCCGCCACATGGCCCTCCTGACGCGAAAACAAAAGACCGAGGCCGCCTTACGGGCGAACTCGGTCTTGTCCGGAACACAAGCCCACGGACCGCGGGAAACAGATATCGTTACTGCTTTACTGCAGCACGCGTCAGGGCGTCCCCCTGCGCAGCCCCCGGTCCGGTATCGGCTGCGCCTTACTGGATCTTCTTGCGGGGTTTAACCATGTTTTCGGGGCGGAGAATCTTCTGCAGCTCCTCCTCGCTCATCAGCTTGTGCTCGAGGACCAGATCGTAGATACCCTTGCCCGACTGCAAGGCTTCCTTGGCCAGCATCGTGGAGGTCTCGTAACCCAGATAGGGGTTCAGGGCGGTCACCAGACCGATGCTGTTGTAGACCATGCGGCGGCATACCTCGACATTGGCCGTGATGCCCACGATGCACTTCTCGCGCAGGGTGTTCATCGCGTTGATCAGCATCTCGATGCTCT
>CAZHMX010000081.1:0-8950 GCA_964533725.1 uncultured Alistipes sp.
GGGGTACTCCAGATATTTCGAATACGAATCCAGCGGGTCGATGGCGGGGTAGCGCTTCGAGTCGGCGCGGCCCTGCGAAAGGGCGTAGAAGCATCGGGCGGCCTTCTTGGTCGATTCGGTCACCGGCTCCTTGAGGTTACCGCCGGCGGGCGACACCGTGCCGAGGAAGGTTACCGAACCCGTCTTGCCGTTGGTCAGCTTCACCAAACCGGCACGCGAGTAGAAGTTCGAGATGATGGCCGACAGGTCCATCGGGAAGGCATCCTGACCCGGAAGCTCCTCCAGACGGTTCGACATCTCGCGCAAGGCCTGTGCCCATCGCGACGTCGAGTCTGCCATCACCAGCACCTTCAGACCCATCGCGCGGTAATACTCGGCGATGGCCATACCGGTGTAGACCGAGGCCTCGCGGGCCGCCACGGGCATGTTCGACGTGTTGCAGATGATGATCGTACGCTCCATCAGCTTGTGGCCCGTGCGCGGGTCGACCAGTTCGGGGAACTCCTTGAAGATCTCCACCACCTCGTTGGCACGCTCGCCGCAGGCGACCATCACGATCACGTCGGCCTCGGCCTGTTTCGAGATGGCGTGCTGCAGCACCGTCTTGCCGGCGCCGAACGGACCCGGGATAAAGCCCGTACCGCCCTCGGCCAGCGGGTTGAAGGTGTCGATGGCGCGCATGCCGGTCTCCATCACGCGCGACGGACGCGGCTTCTCGACGTAGCAGCGCATGGCCTGCTTCACGGGCCATTTCTGCACCATCGTGATCTCGTGGTCGGCGCCTTCGGCATCGGTGATGACGGCCACCGTGTCGGTGACCTTGTATTTGCCGGCTGCGGCGACGCTCTTGACCGTGTACTGGCCCTCCATCGTGAAGGGAACCATGATCTTGTGGGCCACCCACTGCTCTTTCACCTCGCCTAACCACGAAGCGGCGGCCACGCGGTCACCGGCCTGGGCCAGCGGCGTGAAGTCCCACTCGGCTCCGAAGTCGATGGGGTCGGTGATCGAACCGCGCTGGATGAAGAGGCTCTCCATCTTCTCGAGGTCGTTCTGCAGACCGTCGTAGTTGCGCGAGAGCAGACCGGGGGCCAGCGTCACCTCCAGCATGTGGTTCTGAAACTCCACCCGGTCGCCGATCTTCAGACCGCGCGTGGAGTCGAATACCTGTACGTAGGCGTCGTCGCCTATCACCTTGATGACCTCGGCCATCATTCGCGTATCTCCCGTATATACGAAGCAGATCTCGTTCTGGGTGACGGCTCCGTCAACCTTCACGATCACGATATTCGATATGATACCGTTGACACGTCCCGTAGTTTTTTCCATATCTTTGTTCTTCTATTTTTTATGCGTTGGTGTTGACTTGCCGCCGGTCGCCCTTGAGTTCGTCCAGCAGGCGGGAGAAGAGTTCGCGGCTCCGTTTTTCGTCGAGCTGCGCCCAGCGGGCCACGATGTCGAGGCGCACCAGGTAGGAGAGGATGGTATCGATCGTGAAGTAGTCGAACTCGCAGAGCGCCACCGACTCGTCCCAGCGGATGCGGTCGATGCGGTGCTCCTTTTCGAGGAGGTTTTCCTCGTCGCCGAGTGCCGAGACGAGGGCTTCCATATAGTCCAGCTCGCCGCGGAGTCCGAAGTCGGCGGCCGACGAACGCTGCAAAGCCTCCACGACTTCGCCGTCGCCCACCGTCACCTCGTCCACCGGACGTCCCGCGCGGCGGGCCGTCACAGCGGCCACCACGTTGCGCAGGTTGCGGTCGAAAGCCGCCCATGCGCGCTGGAAACGACACTTGGAACGGGCGCAGGCCTTGTAATAGGCCTCCATCAATGCCTGTGCGAAGGGCCGCTCGGTCGAGATCGTCTCGGCCTCCTCGCCCTCGGGATTCTCCCAGGCGCGCAGCACGTCGATCACTTCGCGGGGCAGACACTCGTGACCTGCCGCGGCCGCCTCCAACTCCTCGCGCGAGAGGTTGCCGAGCGGATTGTGGGCCGCACGACCCGCCTTCAGGGCGATCAGGTTCTGGCAGTCGTAGTAGGCATAGTGCAACCGGACCTCGCGCGCATCCTCCGCCGACAGCTCCTCGAGGATCTCCCCGATGACGGCTGCGGCGTCGAAACTTTTGGCATCGGTGTCCAGGGCGTACTCCTTCAGACCGGCGACCAGTGTATAGTAGTTTCTACCGAACATTTTTTCGTTTTGTTGTGGTTTCGGGGCAAAGAACTTTCGGTCCGTAGGCCGCAAGTCCCGCCCATCCGTTTTTTAAAAGCGGCGGTTTCGGGCGATAAGTCTTCTGCTGTCGGCTGCGAATCTCTTCGGCTGAAGTTCCTCCGGTCGCAAGTCCTTTCTAATCGCAATTCCTTCCGGCTGTAAATCCTTCCGGCTGCAAGTCCCTCCGGTCGCAATCCCGTCGGCTGCAGATCCCGTTCACTCCGTCGGACCCGCCCGTTTTTCCGCCCCCTGTTAGAAGAGCAGTTTGGCTACTTTCTCGCGAAGATAACCGCCCAGCAGGGCATCGAAATCCTCGTCGGTGAACGAAATGTAGTAGCCGCCCTCCTTCTGACCTACGCGGAAACCCGAACGCAGTGCGGACGACCAGTTGACCTCCACGCCGGCAGCGGCCAGCTCCTTGGCGACACCCTCGAACGCTTTGTCCAGTTTTTCGCGCTCGGCCTCGGGCAGAAGAGCCTCCAGGGTCACTTTGCCTGCCGAAGCGCCGTCCCAGTTGCGGGCCACGGCCACGAGCATCTCCTTGACGAAGGCGGGGTCGAGGGAGGCCTGGTGGATCGGTTCCTTGGCGGCTTTGGCGACGATGGCGGCACCGATTTCGCTCTTGATCTTGGCCAAAGCCTGTTTGCCGGCCAGGGCGATCTCGGTCATCGAATTTTTACGCACATCCTCGGCTTCGGTCTGTGCCTTCTGGCGGATGGCGTCGGCCTCGGCACGGGCGTCGGCGATCATCTTGGCAGCCTCGGCGCGGGCCTGCTCCAACAGACGATCGGCCTCGGCGCGACCCTTCTCCAAACCCTCCTTGAAGAGTTTGTCGGTCAACTGCTGTAATTTGTTGTTTTCCATACGTGGATCAATTGTTTATATAATTACTTAATATTCAACTTAATGCTCTTTGTCTGCACCCCGTTTGCCGCTTGCCGCGCCCTCCGTTCATCCGGAGGTGTGGGCCTCACGGCTGCAATCGGCTGCACAAAAATACAAAATTTTTCTTTCCGCCCAATCTTCCGGATACGAAAGTTTGCTAAAAAAACGATTTTCAGGACTTTTTCCCCTCTCCCTCCGCGGCTCTGCGGCCGGGTCCCGGTTTGGCCGCCCTAAAACGCGGAAACGCCCGACCGCTGTAGGGGCCGGACGTCTCGTAAACGTTATTTTTCAAACGACGATTTTTGGGGGAAGAGGCGCTCGAGAAACTCGGTCGAGCGACGGCGGTCCGCATCGGTGGCCCGCTCCGAATCGTTCATGCAGAGGAATATGGGGTTGCACCGCCGGAACTTGTCATAAAGCTCCGCCTTTTGGATGCGCAGACGGAACGAGGTCCGGCGCGTGACGTAGGTCAGATGGCCCCGTCCCTCGGCCAGCGGCACGTAGGAGTAGAGGTTGCGCTGCACGTCGTCGATCGACCTTCCGTGGTTCGTGCGCGTGGAGTCGATCCGCTCGCGGAAGACCTCGTAGGCGTGGCGATAGTCGCTGCGCAGGTAGGAGTCGATGTTGTGGTGGGTCTGCCCGCCGTAATAGACGCCGTACCGCTCCTTGACCATTCGCGCGGCGTTCTGTATGCGCCGGCGGTGGCGGTAATCGCGCGACGATTTGCCCAGAAGATGTTCTTCGATCCACAGACCTAACTTGCGGAACGGTCTGAAGTTGAAGCGGATGATCGGCAGTCCGTCCTCGGCGAAGAAGGTGGCGGGGGTGACGCTCCGGTTCAGCAGCATGTCGTCGTTGGCGAACAGAAAATGTTCCGCCAGATCGGGAATGTTCGGCAAAAAGTGCTCCAGTACCCCCGAGTTGAAGCAGGGCAGCGCCTCGGGCGGCAGGATCTCGGTGTGGTCGACGATCCGGATTTTGGGGTTCGACGTGTCTAACCAGCGGGGGGTCTGATGGTCGGTGACGATGTGGATGCGGCGGATCCACGGCGCATAGCGTTCGATGGAACGCAGGCTGTATTTCAGTTCGCCGTTGTCGGCATAGCGACCTTTGCAGTGCGCCCCCGAACCCTCTTTCGGTTTGCCGATGCAGGCGTCGCGCTTGGCCATCCATACGGGGTCGCTGCCGTCCACCCAGAGATAGACCAGGTCGATGTCATACGGCGTTGTTTGTGCGGTCATGGCGGATTGTGTTAGCGTTCAAAACAGGATTTCTCGGGCAGGATGTGCTCGAACGAGCGGTGGATTCCGGCCATCACCTCGTCGTAGTTGCGGATGTGGACGTTGTCGTTCAGACAGACCAGGTTGTAGCGCTGCTCGCGGATCGCCGTGATCGCCTGCTTCGAGCGGATCATCAGCGGGAACATCTTGGTGTCGAGATAGGTGTTCAGCGGCGTGAAGTTACCCTCGCAGATCTGCCACGTGCGGAACAGTTCGTGCGTCAGGTCGGTCGAGGCGCGGAAACGGTTGGCCGAGGTCGACGAAAGTTCCCTGCCGGCGGCGGCCCAGGCCCTTTCGAACGACGATTTCAGGTAGGGCTGGGCGTTGTGGGGCGTGCGCAGGGTGATGAACCGGGGGTAGAAACGCAGCAGATGGTTCCACCGCGCCTTGCTTCCGTAGCTCGGGTCGAACCATTTGTCGCGGTCGCGCGCCATCACTTCGCGTTTGGAGAAGTGGCGGTTGATGATTTCGATGTTGTTTTCCAGCATCTTGTACCACTGCGACCACGAAGGGTTGTACTTCTGTGCGGCGATATCGCACGGCAGACCGTTACGGAAAAAGCGCTCTTTCGTGACGTGGTTGATGATATAGAAGTCGTCGTTGAAATAGACGAAGTGTTCCGACAGCGAGGGGATGCGGTGGATGTAACGCTCGATGACTCCCGAGTTGAACGTGGGCAGATATTCGGCGGGGATGATCTCCCTGTGGTGGACGATCCGCAGCTTCGGGTGGTTCAGATCCAGCCAGTCGGGGGTCTTGCAGTTGGTTACGAAATGGATCGTGCGCACCCACGGCGCGAACTTCGCCACGCCCCGGAACCAGTATTTCAGGAAACCGTAATCGCGGAAACGGGCCTTCGAGACGCTGTTTTTGGGATTTTCCGTGTGCCCCGAATATTTCGAGAACTCCGCTCGCCAGTCGGGATCATTCATGTCGACCCACAAAATCACAAAATCTATATCCATAAGTTCGTTGTTTTATTTTTCTTGTCGGGAGGTGTCGGCATACTTGAACCGGTTGTGGCTCCAGAGGTAGAACTCGGGATGTTGCCGGATCTCCTCTTCAAGTCGCCGGAAATAGAGGCGTGTCAGTTCGAAGTCGGGCAGCGAGGCGGGATCGTCGTGCAGCGGGATGAATTCGCATGCGTAATAGCCCCGCCGGAGGCGTTCGATACGGATGTAGGTGGCGACGTAACCGAAGTGTTTGGTGGCTTTTTCGGTCCCCGTCAGCACCGGCACGCGATGGTTCAGAAAGTCGATGAAGTGTTTCGCCTCGCGTCGTTTGGGCGACTGGTCGGCGATGAAGCCGATGATCCACGACTCGCCCCGCTCCTTGGCCTGGGCCATAAACCGCACCGTCTGGGTCATGTCCACGCACCGGTTGCCCATCCGTTCGCGCACGGTCCGCATCACCTCGTCCATCGCGCCGTCGCGCAGCCGGTGGTAGATCTGCGCCACATGGCCGTCGAGCCACAGCCCCGCCGAGGAGATCCACTCCCAGTTGCCGTAATGGCCCAAATAGGCCGATATCGACTGCCCGCGGGCCAGCATTTCGTTGATCCGGCCGACCCCCTTGAAGGTCATCCGGCGCTTCATCTCTTCGGGCGTGAGGGAGTTCAGCTTGGTGCTTTCGAGGAACGTGTCGATCAGGAAGTGATAGAACCGCCGCTCGATGCGCCTGATCTCGTGCAACTCTTTCTCGGGGAACGACGAGGTCAGGTTCCTGCGGACCACCTTGCGGCGGTAGCGGACCAGATAATAGACGGGGTAATAGAGCAGGTCGGACAAAAGGTAGAGCAGCGGAAACGGAATATGCGAAAGGGCCTTGATAAAAAGCGACACCGCCCGAAAGGAGATCTCTTTCGACAACGATCCGTGTTGACTTTTACAAAACCCGTTTTTGATGGAGAAGTTCATAATCCGTTGGTTGTTCAACAAGTCTGCCCGACGCGTTTTTTTTGTCCGTTTCTGTTTTTTGCCGTTTGCACAGGCTTCCCTTTGCTTTCGGCGCAGGAATACCCGGTACAAAATTATAAAAAATTCCCGAAATATAACGGCCGGTGCGTATATTTTTCAGTTCGAAAGGTTTCGGATTGTCACCTGTTTCGCTCCATTGGTCCCGCGGCTCTCCGGTGCACCCTTGCGGCTTCCCGGTGACGGTTGCCCGCTATCCCCAAAGCCAGCGCCAGCGGCCCGGCAGCCGTTTGGCGGTCGTCACCGTCGCCCACGACAGGGCCACGAGCAGCAGCGCCGCCGCGGGGATCCGCAACGCCGTGGGCAGGTGCATCGCCTCGACCCACCGGTAGGTCGGTCCCACGAAGAGGTAGTGAACCATATAGATTCCGAATCCGCAGACCGTGAAGTCGGCCAGTG
Source organism: uncultured Alistipes sp. (assembly GCA_964533725.1). Taxonomy (GTDB): domain Bacteria; phylum Bacteroidota; class Bacteroidia; order Bacteroidales; family Rikenellaceae; genus Alistipes. Next base: position 6,747 of record CAZHMX010000081.1, read on the forward strand.
CGTGGGCCGTACGGCCGCGGGGAGAGACCAGTCGCAGAACGGCGAAGAGCGCCGTGGTCATCAGCACGACATTGGGCGAGCAGTAGGACCAGAACAGCTCGGTCTGTTCGGGCGTCGGGTTGGGCAGCGCCGTCATGTGGCGGAACCCGAGGTAGGTCACGGCGGCACCGGTCGCGAAGGCCGCCACCGCATAGATCACCGAGGGAATCACCCGTGCGGGCAGGTATTTCATTACGTAATAGCCCAGCAGCAGATACCCCGAAAAGCCCGAGAAATAGTAGAACGTGCCGAACCCGCTCCACTCGCACTCGCCGAAGAGGTATTTGCCGCCGAATTCGTGCAGATAGGGGAGCCAGGTGCTTATGAACCAGAGGGCCAGCAACCATTCGATCTGTCGCCGGGTCGCCTCGCGAAGCCATGCCGAGAGGATCGGCATAAAGAGATAGAGCCCCACCAGCATATAGATATACCACATGTGGCAGGCGATATAGTCGAATCGGTAGGGAATCTGCGCCACGCGGATCAGGCAGTCCGACAGCGCGGGGCTGCTGCTCGAAGCCCAGACGAAGAAGTCGTAGACGCGCTCTTCGGGCTGTCCTGCCAGCCCTACGAACCACGGAAAGAGGTTGTAGAGTGCCGACCAGATCAGAAACGGCCACAAAACACGCGAAATCCGCCGCTTCCAGAATGTCTCCATCGGCTGCCGGGTCGGGAGGTTGAGGATGCCCGTCAGCATCACGAAGAGGGGTACGCAGGCCCTTACCAGCGATCCCCACACGCTTCCCCAGAAGAACATGCCGGCGTCGACTTCGCCGGTTCCGTAGGTGGCGCCCGCATTGAACGGGTCGCAGGCATGGCAGGCCAGAACCATCGTCATCGCCACGAACCGGATGGTATCCAGGCAGGGCAAATAGCTTCGCGAAGGTCTTTCGGCGGTTACGGTTGCCGCCGTTGTCTGTGTCGTCGTCGGATTCGGGGCTGGTGTTCGGTCCGGTGTCGGCGTCTTTTGCTGTTTCATTGTCGGTGTCTGGTGTTTCGGAACAAAGATAGCCGTTTTTTGTCAATGATCCAAGGCTGCGGCCGCTCTTACAAAGAGAGCTCGAGCTGGTCGGCCTCGTGACAGAACGAACGGCGGTGATAGGGGGTTAGCCCGTATTGCCGAAGGGCCAAACGGTGTTCGCGCGTGGGGTAGCCCATGTTTTTGGTCCACCCGTACTCGGGATATTCGGCGGCGATACGCTCCATATATTCGTCGCGGTGGGTCTTTGCGAGCACCGAGGCGGCGGCAATGTCGGCATAGGTGGCGTCGCCCTTGACGATGCAGGCGAAGGGGATGCCGGCCAGCGCGGGCAGCGGGCGGAAGCGGTTGCCGTCGATGGCCAGAAACTGCGGTTGCGGGTCGAGCCGTGCGGCGGCGAGGTTCATCCCCTCGACCGAGGCCCAAAGGATGTTCAGCTCGTCGATCCGCTCGGGCGAAACGGCCTCGACGGCCCATGCCACAGCCTCCCGTTCGATGATCCCGCGCAAAAGGTCGCGACGGCGGCGGGTCATCTGTTTCGAGTCGTTGAGCAGCGGGTGGTGGAAGTCGGGCGGCAGGATCACGGCCGCCGCATAGACCGCACCGGCCAGACAGCCGCGCCCGGCCTCGTCACAGCCGGCCTCCACAAGGTCCGGTCGGTAGTTGTTGGGTAGCATAAAAACAAAAGGGACTGCGCCCGAAATCCCGGACGCAGTCCCCGTTTATCGGTCCGTTTACCAAATAATCACACGCTCCTCTTCGGGCAGGAACATGGCTCCCTCCGCAATCGAGAAGGCGTCGTAGAAACTTTGCAGGTTGCGCAGCGTGGCATTGACGCGCCATTTGCCCAACGAGTGCACGTCGAGTTTCGTCAGGCGGGCGATCTCCTCGTCGCGGATGTTCTGGCCCCACAGCGTGGCGTAAGCCAGATAGAAGCGCTGCTCGGCCGTGAATCCGTCGACCGGTGCCGGCTCGGCGCCGCCCAAAGCGTTGTGCAGTGCGGTGTAGGCCACGCGCAGACCGCCCTGGTCGGCGATATTCTCGCCGAGCGACAGACTGCCGTTGGCATAGACGGCGGGCTGCTCCTCCTTGGCGGGCAGCACCTCGATGGCGTCGAACTGCTTGACCAGAATCTCGGTCTTGGCCTTGAAGGCCTCGGCATCTTCGTCCGTCCACCAGTTGTTCA
>CAZHMX010000082.1:0-8814 GCA_964533725.1 uncultured Alistipes sp.
TCCGACTCGCAGGCGATGGGCCGTATCGGCGAATCGTTCATGCGCGCCTTCCAGATGGCCTGCTACATGAAAAACGCCGTGGGCAAGCTCAAGGAAGACGCCGACGGCAACGACAACTTCCGCGTGCTGCGCTATCTGGCCAAAGTGACCATCAACCCCGCCATCACCTACGGTGTATCGGACTATCTGGGTTCGGTCGAGAAGGGTAAGGTGGCCGACCTGGTGCTGTGGGAGCCGCAGTTCTTCGGCGCCAAACCCAAAATGGTCATCAAGGGCGGATTGATCAGCTGGTCGAATATGGGCGATCCGAATGCGTCGCTCCCGACACCGCAGCCCTGTTACTACCGTCCGATGTTCGGCTGTTTCGGCAACGCGCTGCCCTCGACCTGCATCTCGTTCGTCTCGAACGCCGCCTGCCAGGAGGGTATCCGCGAGCGTCTGGGGCTGCGCCGCATGGTTCTGCCGGTCCGCCGCACGCGTCAGATCACCAAATTCAACATGGTGCGCAACAACCTCATCCCCCATATCGATGTCGACCCCGAGACCTTTGAGGTGCTCCTGAACGGCGTTCACGCCTATGTGCCGCCCGCCGAGCGTTTCCCGTTGGCCCAGTTGATGTGGTTCAGTTAACCCGAGCGCGCCATGACGATTCATACCCGAATCATAGGCAACACCTCCGACCCCGCATGGGCTGCCGCAGCCCGCGGGGCGGAGGTCGAGCGCCTCGAACTGGATCCCTGGACGGCCCAGAAGAGCCGTTTTGTAGAGTCGACCGACCGCGGCCGCGAGTGTGCCGTGGCACTGGACCGCCACACGCGGCTGCGTGACGGCGACGTACTGGAGTACGACGCCGCGAACGGCCGGATGGTCATAGTGTCGCTGCGGCTGAACGAAGTTCTGGCCATCGACCTGGAGGCCCTCACCCAGGCCGCCCCCGAGGAGATCATCCGCACGGCCGTCGAGCTGGGCCACGCCATCGGCAACCAGCACTGGCCCGCCGTGGTACGCGACAAAAGGGTCTATGTACCGTTGACGGTCGACCGCAAGGTGATGTCGAGCGTCATGCACACGCACGGTTTCGAGGGCATTCGCTGGGAGTTCCGTCCCGGCAGCGAGGTGATCCCCTACCTTGCGCCCCACGAGATCCGCCGGCTCTTCGGCGGCGCCACCCCCGAACCGCATGCACACCACCACGATACGGAACACGCGCATCATCACGGCGACGGGTGCGCACATCGCCACGAAGCCGGGCCCGTGCACGAACCGTCTCAAACCGCGCACCGATGATGCAGCCCACACCGACAACATCCGCAGCAACGGCGGCACACGCCGCGCCGACGGCACCCGACGCACCGGCAAGGACCGCCACACCGGCCGCGCGGACGGCACAAACGGCACGGACAACACATCCCGAGCCGACCGCCGTCCTGATGCGGCTGCTGCAACTTACCGATTCGGCCTTTCCGGCGGGAGCGTTCTCCTTTTCGTGCGGACTGGAGACGGCCGCAGCCGTGGGGTTAGTCCGCACGGCCGCCGATCTGGAGGCCTTTGCGCACGACGTGGCGCGACAGTCGGCACTGACCGACGGGGTGCTGGCCCTCCACGCGCTGCGCAACTATCGGGCGGAATCGGTCGAGGGTCTTTGCGCGTGCGACGAGGAGGTGCTGTTGCGCAAACTCTCGGACGAAGCGCGGCGGATGACCTGCCGAATGGGCCGCAAGACGGCCGAGGTGGGACGGCGCCTGGTGAGCGATCCGCTGCTCGAGGAGTGGTTCGGGCGCATCGCGGCCGAGCGGACGGCGGGGACGCTGCCCGTAGCGCAGGGCATTCTTTTCGGAGCCTGCGGCGCCGGGGAGCGCGAACTCTTTTGCGGCCACCTCTTCGGGGTGGTCAACACGGTGGTCAGCGCAGCCTTGCGGTGTCTGCGCGTCTCGCACTTCGACACCCAGCGGATCCTCTTCCGCGCCGCCGGCCTGGCGGAGGAACTTTACGGCACCGCGCGCGAAATGACCCCCGACGAATGTTACGCCTTCTACCCGCAAACGGATATTCTGGCCGCCCTGCACGAGCGGGGTGCCGAGCGACTTTTTATGAACTAAACGACTTTCAAGATGGAAAACTGTTGTAGAATCGGAATCGGCGGCCCGGTAGGTTCGGGCAAGACGGCCCTCATCGAGGCCATCACCCCGCGGTTGCTCGACGCAGGGCACAAAGTACTGATTATCACCAACGACGTGGTGACCACCGAAGATGCCGCCCACGTGCGCCGGATGCTCAAGGGGATCCTTGTGGAGGAGCGGATCATCGGCGTCGAGACGGGCGCCTGCCCCCACACGGCGGTCCGCGAAGACCCCTCGATGAATCTGGCGGCCGTGGAGGAGATGGAGGCCCGTTTCCCCGACGGCGACGTGGTGCTGATCGAATCGGGCGGCGACAACCTGACCCTGACGTTCAGCCCCGCGCTGGTCGACTTCTTTATCTATGTGATCGATGTGGCCGCGGGCGACAAGATCCCCCGCAAAGACGGTCCGGGAATCTCGCAATCGGATATCTTAGTGATCAACAAGACCGACCTGGCTCCCTACGTCCACGCCGATCTGGAGGTCATGCGCCGCGATTCGGAGCGGATGCGCCCTGCGGGACGGCCCTTTATCTTCACCAACTGCATGACGGGCGAAGGAATCGACGAACTGGTGGATCTGATCCGCCGGCGCGCCCTTTTCGACACCGAACCCGAAAGAGCCGTCGCCCTATGATCGCCGCCATGAGCACCGCCACACCACGCGAACTGCTTCCCTACACGCAGCGGCCGCCCGCCATGCCGGTCGGCGCATCGGGCAAGCAGGGCTATCTGCGGATGGGGTTCGAGTTGGACGCCCGCGGACGGACCGTCTTGCGCGACCTGGAACGGCGCGTTCCCTACATCGTCCAGCAGGCCCTCTATTTCGACGAAGCGTGGCCCGACCTGCCCTGCGTCTACATCCTCTCGTCGAGCGGCTCGCAGGTCGACGGCGACCGTTACGAACAGCGGATCACCCTCGCCGAGGGGGCTTCGGCCCATATCTCGACGGGTGCCGCCACCAAATTAGCCTCGATGCGCTACAACCACACGGCCTGGCGGCAACATTTCGATCTGGCCGCGGGGTCCTATCTGGAGTATCTGCCCGAACCGGTGATTCCGTGCCGCCATACGCGGCTGCATGCGCACACGACCCTTTGCGTCGACCCTACGGCCACAGCCGTCTACGCCGAGATCTTCTCGAGCGGCCGCCGGTCCTCGGGCGAACGGTTCTGTTACGATCTGCTCTCGGTCACCACCGAGGCCCTGCGTCCGTCGGGCGAACGGCTGCTGCGCGAAAAGTTCGTCATCCGGCCCGACCGCCGCACGCCCGCGACCCTCGGCGCCATGAACGGCTACGACCTTCTGGGCAACGTCATCCTGCTGGCACCGCCCGACGTCACCGAAGCCGTCTACAGCCAAACGCCCTCCGAAATCGACCGCTCGCGTCATACGGCCGCGGGAGTGAGCCGGCTGCCCCACCGCGCAGGCCTTATATATAAGGTATTGGGAGACGACACCGCCGCCGTAAAGGAGTCGGTCCGCGCCTTCTGCTCCACGGTACGGCTCGCCGCCAAAGGCCGCCCGCTGCCCGCGGAGTTTCCGTGGAGGTAGCACCGAAACGATTTTTTTACTACATTTGCAACAAATTCCACACAACACAATGACAAGCAATCAAATAGACCGTCTGGGGACGAACCATATATTCTCGTTCATAGAAATGCTGTTGCGCGGCACGGGTCAGGTGATGTTTCAGAACAACAGCTGGACCGGCCTGCTCTTTCTGGTAGGAATCTTCGGCGGTGCGCTGCTCGAAGGGACCCCCACGGTGGGTTGGGGCGCCCTGGTCGGCCTTGTGGCCTCGACCTGCACGGGGTTGCTGCTCCGGCTGCCGCACGGAGAGGGCGAACAGGGACTTTGGGGCTTCAACGGCATCCTGGTCGGTTGCGCCTTCCCGACCTTTCTGGGCAATACGGTGGGGATGTGGCTGGCGCTGATTCTCTGCGCGGCCCTCACCACCTGGGTGCGTACGGGTCTGGACCGCGTCTTCGCGACGTGGCGGATCGGCTCGCTGACCTTCCCCTTCGTGCTCTGTACGTGGCTCTTTCTGCTGGCCGCCCGCACGCTCAACGGGATCCCTACGCCCCACCTGCCGCATCCCGTGCTGCCGCCCGTGGGAGACGTTCACGAGCTGGCTGTCCGTGCGGCCGAATTGCCGATCTACTGGCTGCGGGGAATCTCGCAGGTCTTTTTGGTCAACTCCTGGTTTACGGGGGCCTGCTTCCTGGCGGGACTCCTGATCAGCAGCCGCGCGGCCGCTCTGTGGGCCGCCGTGGGTTCGGCGCTGGCGCTGGCGTTGGCCCTGCTCTTCGGCGCTCCGACGGCCGATGTCGCAGCGGGGCTCTACGGCTTCAGCCCCGTGCTGACGGCCATTGCCCTGGGTGCGGTATTCCACACGCCGGAGCGGTCCACCGTCATATGGACCCTTCTGGGTATCGCCGTCACGCTCTTTATTCAGGCGGGCATGGACGTGCTGGTCGTGCCGTTCGGCATCGCCACCCTCACCGCGCCCTTCTGTTTGGCGACGTGGCTCTTCCTGCTGCCGTCGAATCAGAACGCAAAACATTGATCCACTGACGTATGCACATCACCGACGCTTTGATCTCCGCGCCCGTCTCACTGGTCGCGGGGGCCTTGGCCGTGACCCTTGTCGCCACAGCCGTCCGACGCTCGAAGGGCCGCGAGGAGCTGCTCGCACTGACGGGAACGCTGGGCGCCTTCGTCTTCACGGCCCAGATGATCAACTTCGCCATCCCCGCCACAGGGTCGAGCGGCCACATAGTCGGCGGCATTCTGCTCGCGGCACTCGTCGGACCGTGGCGCGCCTTTCTGACACTCGCGGCGGTCATCACGCTGCAATGTATTCTCTTTGCCGACGGCGGACTGATGGCGCTCGGGGTGAATATCCTCAACATGGCCGCCCTCTCCTGTCTGGTCGCCTACCCGCTGGTCTTTGTTCCCCTGTACCGCAGGAGTCTGACCCTGGCCTCGGTTGCGGCTTCGGTCTTCGCCCTGCTGCTCGGAGCGTTCGCCGTCACCGTCGAGACCACGGCGTCGGGCATCACGGCCCTGCCCTTCGGCCGCTTTCTGCTCTTCATGCTGCCGATCCACGCCCTAATCGGCGTGGGCGAAGGGCTGGCGACAGCGGCGGTTCTGGGGGTGGTGTCGCGGTGGCGTCCCGAGCTGTCCTTCAACGCGGAACAGCCCCGTAACCGACCGTGGATCACGGCCTTTGCCTTGGCGGCCCTCCTGCTGGGCATCTCGTTCTCGTGGGTGGCTTCGACACGTCCCGACGGTCTCGAATGGTCGGTCGAACGCACCGCCACAGCCACCACCGGCAATGCGGAACCCGCCCCGGTCGACGACGCACCCCACCGTCACGCCGCCGACCTGCAACAGCGCACGGCCCTGCTGCCCGATTACAACCATGCCCTGGCCGGCGTTCTGGGCGGCGGTCTGCTGATCGCGGGCGCCGTAGGGGTCAAACGTTTGCGCCGCGTGGCAAAGAGCAAATTATGAGTCGGTTGCAACAGGTTCTGAACGAACTGCAGGCGCTCGAAACGGGGACGGCCGCACGGGCGGGGGCGCAACTCCGGCGCATCGACCCGCGGGCGAAACTCCTGGTGACGCTGCTCTTCGTGGTGGTGCTTTCGACTTGTCCGCCACGACCTTCCGCCGCGCTGTTTGCGGTCTATCCCCTCCTTACGGCCCTGTGGGGCGGTGTCGGGATCGCCCACCTGGTGCGCCGGTCGCTGGCCGTATTGCCGTTCGTGGCCTTTATCGGACTCTTCAACCTCTTCCAGCCGCGCGGATGGGTGGTCTGGACGGGGCTGCTGTGGCGCGGGATGCTCTCGATGCAGGCGCTGCTGCTGTTGATCGCCACGACAGGATATCGTCCCATGTGTCAGGCGCTCCGGCAGCTGGGTGTGCCGTCGTTCTTTGTGGTACAACTGTTGCTGATCTACCGCTATTTGCGCGTCATTGTCGAGGAGGCGCTCTCGATGCAGCGGGCCCGCCGCGCGCGCAATGTCTCGGAGCGCGGTTCGTGGTCGCTTTGGGGGACGATGGTCGGACAGATGCTGCTGCGCACCCTCACACGCGCCGAACGGATCCACCGCGCCATGACGGCCCGCGGTTTCAGGGGCGAACTGACCGCCCCGCATTCGACCTTGTCGTGGCACCTGGCGGACAGCCTCTACATCGTCGGCTGGAGCGCCGTCTTTATCTTGATACGCTGCGGATTATGAATTTCGGAAAATTGGCATTCGAAGCGGTGAGCTACCGCTATCCCTCGGGCGTGGAAGCCCTGCGCGGGGTGACTTTCCATATCGGCGCGGGCGAACGCGTGGCCCTGGTCGGGGCCAACGGCGCGGGCAAATCGACCCTCCTGCTGCACGCGAACGGCCTGCTGACCCCTACGGCGGGACGTGTCGAGGTGGACGGCGAGGCGGTGACTCCGAAACGTTCGGCCGAAGTGCGCCGTGCCGTCGGATTAGTCTTTCAAAACGCAGACGACCAACTGTTTATGCCCACGGTCCGCGAGGATGTCGCCTTCGGTCCGCAGACGATGGGACTCCCGGCGGAGGAGGTCGGGCGCCGCGTCAGGGAGGCTTTGGAGGCGGTCGATGCCTCCGAACTTGTCGACGCCGCCCCTTTTCACCTCTCGTGCGGCCAGAAAAAACGCGTTGCAATGGCATCGGTGCTGGCGATGCAACCGTCGATCCTCGTCATGGACGAGCCGACCGCAGGACTCGACCCGAAGGCCCGTCGCCGTTTGATGGAACTTCTCGAGAACCTGCCGCATACGCTGCTCATCGCCACCCATGATCTGGGACTGGTCACCCGCATCTGCCCCCGCACGGTGATCCTCAGCCGCGGTCTTGTCGCCGCCGACGGCCCCACAGCCTCGCTCTTCGCCGACCGACCGCTCCTGGAATCCAGCGGGCTCTATTGACCCGTGCACTCCTCTTTCCCGACAGAACTGGAACCGCCCCCGAAGGACCGAAAAAGGCGCCGCCCGCACGCCAACTGCAAAAAATGGCGAAAAAATTTTGAATTTCCGCAGATTCTCCTTACCTTTGGGGTAATGATTCGGAAAAATGCAAATATAGACCTGCAGAATTGGTGGCGCCACACATTGTTCCCGTAAACAATGTGCGTCGACTCTTTGCAGGTTACGCCCGACCATAGAATCCCGTTGTTTACGACCGTAAGCAGCGGGATTTCCTTTATCACCCCGTCACACACAAAAATCCATAAAACCATGAAAACGAAAAAATTCCTGCTCTCCGAGAAGCAAATGCCCACCCAGTGGTACAACATCGTCGCCGACATGCCCAACCGGCCGCTGCCGCCGCTCCACCCCGCCACCCGTCAGCCCGTGACCAAAGCCGACCTCTCCGCCATCTTCGCCGAAGAGTTAGTCGACCAGGAGCTGTCGACCGAGCGGTTTGTCGATATCCCCGACCCCGTGCGCGAAATCTACAAAATCTGGCGTCCGACCCCCCTGGTACGCGCCACCGAGCTGGAAAAGGCACTCGATACGCCCGCCAAGATCTATTTCAAGAACGAAAGCGTCTCGCCTGCCGGTTCGCACAAGCCCAACACCGCCGTGCCGCAGGCCTACTACAACGCACGGCAGGGAATCCGCCGGCTGACCACCGAGACCGGCGCCGGTCAATGGGGTTCGGCCATCGCCTTCGCCGCACGGCATTTCGGGATCGACGTCGAGGTCTACATGGTCAAAGTCAGCTACAACCAGAAGCCCTACCGCCGGCTGATGATGAATACCTGGGGTGCGCAGTGCTACGCCTCGCCCTCCGACCGCACCGCCGCAGGCCGCGCCGTGCTGGAACGTGACCCCGGTTGTTCGGGTTCGCTCGGACTGGCCATCTCGGAGGCCATCGAGGTCGCCCTGCAACACCCCGACGACACCCGCTACTGTCTGGGCAGCGTGCTGAACCACGTCCTGCTGCACCAGACCATCATCGGACAGGAGGCTATGGCGCAGATGGAGATGGCCGAGGCCGAACCCGACGTGGTGATCGGCTGCATCGGCGGCGGCAGCAACTTCGCGGGTATCGGTTTCCCGTTTCTGCGTCAGAACGTTACCGACGGCAAACAGATCCGCGTCGTGGCCGTCGAACCCGCCAGCTGTCCGAAGCTCACGCGCGGCGAGTTCCGCTACGACTTCGGCGACACGGCCGGTTTCACCCCTCTGATCCCGATGTACACCCTCGGTCACGACTTCCAGCCCTCCGACATTCATGCGGGCGGCTTGCGTTATCACGGCGCCGGCGCGATCATCAGCCAGCTGATCAAGGACCGCCTTATCGAAGCCGTCGCCGTCGGGCAGAACGAGACCCTCAAGGCCGGTATGCTCTTCGCCCAGACCGAAGGCATCATCCCCGCCCCCGAGTCCGCCCACGCCATCGCCGCCGCCATCCGCGAGGCCCTGCAGGCCCGCGAGGAGGGTCGCGAGCGCACCATCCTCTTCAACCTCTCGGGCACGGGCGTGATCGACCTCTATGCCTACGAACAGTATCTCTCGGGTTCGCTCAAGGACTACACGCCGACGGATGAGGAGATACGGAAGACCATCGACAGCCTGCCTGCGATCAAGTAAACATCTTGAGACTTCGGTTTGATACGACTGTCCTCCTTGGGCCCGTGGTCGGGCCCAGCCGGACGGGCGA
>CAZHMX010000083.1:0-8575 GCA_964533725.1 uncultured Alistipes sp.
AGCGCAGGTAGTAGAGTTTGCCGTGCGACTCCTTGAAGATCACCTCCTCGTCCGACAGCGCCGTCTTGGCCGACGGGTCCCAGTTGACCATCCGCACGCCGCGGTAGATCTTGCCCTTCTCGTAGAGGCGGCAGAAGACCTTCAGCACACCCTCGGTGCGGGCTTCGTCCATCGTGAAGGCGGTGCGTTCCCAGTCGCACGAAGCACCCAGATGGCGCAACTGCTTCAGGATCAGTCCGCCGTATTGCTCCTTCCACGCCCAGGCATATTTCAGGAACTCTTCGCGCGTAAGGCTCGACTTGCTGATTCCCCGCTCGCCGAGCATCGCCACGACCTTGGCCTCCGTGGCGATCGACGCGTGGTCGATGCCCGGAACCCAGCAGGCATTCTTGCCCTGCTGGCGGGCGTGGCGTACCAGCACATCCTGCAACGTATTGTTCAGCATGTGGCCCATGTGCAGCATGCCCGTCACGTTGGGGGGCGGAATCACAATCGTATAGGGTTGGCGATGGTCGGGTTCGGAGTGAAACAGTCGGTGGTCGACCCAGTAGTCGTACCATTTTTGCTCGATCTCTTGAGGAGCGTACTTGTCAGCAATAGCCATTATCGTGAAAATATATTGTATATATACGGTTTAATGGGGCAAAAGTACAAAATATTTTGGAATTTAAGCACGTCGCGGCAGATTTTATTATCATCCGCCCCGCCCTTCGCCGTCCGCCGCGGCCGACGATCCGAGAAAGCCGACGCACCGCCGATAGGGAAAAGAGAACGGGGCGAATACAGGAGGAACACAGGGCCGGCGGAATGCAACCGGACCATCCTACCCTTCCTTTCCCGATTCCTACCCCCCCCGTTAACGGGATTGCGAGGACAAAAGGGGGCGGAGAAATTCGCCGGTGTAACTTTCGGGGCAGGCGGCTACCTCGGCGGGGGTGCCGGCCACCACTACCCTGCCGCCGGCCGCACCGCCGCCGGGGCCCATGTCGATGATGTGGTCGGCGACCTTCACGACATCCAGGTTGTGTTCGATGACGATCACCGTGTTGCCGCGGTCGACCAGCTTCGAGAGCACCTCCAGCAACTGGCGGATATCCTCGAAATGGAGGCCCGTCGTGGGTTCGTCCAGGAGGTAGAGCGTGCGGCCCGTGTCACGTTTCGACAGCTCGCCCGCCAGCTTGATGCGCTGGCTCTCGCCGCCCGACAGCGTGGTGCAGGGCTGGCCCAGGGTCAGATAACCTAAGCCGACCTCCTGAATGGCGCGCAGTTTCTGGTGGATCGCGGGGATGTTTTCAAAGAACTCGACCGCCATATTGACCGTCATGTTCAGCACGTCATCGATATTCTTGCCCTTGTAGCGCACCTCCAGCGTCTCGCGGTTGTAGCGGTGGCCGCCGCACGATTTGCAGCGCACGTAGACGTCGGGCAGGAAGTTCATCTCGATGGTCTGCACCCCCGCGCCGCGGCACTCCTCGCAGCGGCCGCCCTTGACGTTGAACGAAAAACGGCCCGCCTTGAAACCGCGGATCTGCGCGTCGGGCGTCAGCTCGAAGAGTTTGCGGATGTCGGTGAAGACCCCCGAATAGGTGGCCGGATTCGAACGGGGCGAACGGCCGATGGGGGCCTGGTCGACCACCACCAGTTTGTCGATCTGTTCGATACCCTCGATCGCCCCGTAGGCCAGCGGGCGGTCCAGCGAACGGTAGAGGCGCTGCGAGAGGATCGGGCGCAGGGTCTCGTTCAGCAGGGTTGACTTGCCCGAGCCGCTGACTCCCGTAATGCAGATCAGTTTGCCTAACGGGAAGGTTACATCGATGTTTTTCAGGTTGTTGCCGCAGGCACCGCGAAGGATGATCCCGGAGCCGTTGCCCGCGCGCAGGTGTTCGGGTATGGCGATCCGCCGGCGGCCCGTCAGGTAGTCGGCCGTGATGCTCTCCGAGCGGCAGATCTCGTCGAAGGTCCCCGCCGCGACGATATGTCCCCCCTTGCGGCCCGCCCCGGGACCCACGTCGACGATATAGTCGGCCGCCCGCATCATATCCTCGTCGTGTTCGACCACGATGACCGAGTTGCCCGCGTCGCGCAACTCCTCCAGGCTATGGATCAGGCGCCGGTTGTCCCGCTGGTGCAGTCCGATCGAAGGTTCGTCGAGGATGTAGAGGACGTTGACCAATTTCGAGCCGATCTGCGTGGCCAGCCGGATGCGCTGGCTCTCGCCGCCCGACAGCGAGCGCGACGAACGGGACAGCGACAGATAACCCAGCCCCACCTCCAACAGAAAGTGGACCCGTTCGCGGATCTCCTTGACGATCTCGCGGGCGATCTGCCACTCCTTGGGGGTGAAATACTCCTCGGCGCGGTCGATCCATGCGGCGAAATCGTCGATCGACAGGGCCGAAACCTCGGCGATGCTCTTGCCGGCGATCTTGAATTGCAGGGCCTCGGCCTTCAGGCGGCTGCCGCCGCAGACCGAACACGTCCGATAGACCAGAAACTGGTCGCGCCACTTGTCGCCCCGCCGGCTGTCCTCCTCCTCGGTGCGGCTGACGCACTCGGCAACCCCCTCCCACTGGATCATCTGACGGCCCGTCGCATAACTGAAATCGCCCAGCTCGACCGCCACCGGTTCCGAATCGCCGTACAGAATGGCATTGAGTCCCGCCTCGGGGATGCTGCCGATGGGATCGTCGAGCGTGAAATCATAGCGGCGGCCCAACATCTCCAGCACGGCGAAATTGCGGTTTTCGCGATATTTGCCCAACGGTTCGAGTCCCCCCTCGCGCAACGATCTCGAGGGGTCGGGGACGATCTTGTCCATCTCGAAGACCGCCTCCTCGCCCAGGCCGTTGCAGTGGGGGCAGGCCCCCTTGGGCGAGTTGAAGGAGAAGGTGAAAGGTTCGGGATCCTCGAACGCCATGCCCGTCGAGGGGCACATCAGGTGGCGCGAAAAATAGCGCTGGGCATGGGTGCCGTAGTCGTATACGGCCATCGTCCCCTTGCCGTGCTGCATCGCCTCGGAGAGCGATTTTTTCAGCCGGTCGGCCGAGGCTTCGTTCACCTGCAGGCGGTCGATCACCAGGTCGATATCGTGGGTTTTGTAGCGGTCCAGGCGCATGCCGGCCGAAAATTCGCGGATCTCGCCGTCGATGCGGGCATAGAGAAAACCTTTGCGGACCAGCGTTTCGAAGAGGTCGCGGTAGTGGCCTTTGCGGCCCTTGACCACAGGCGCCGTCAGGGCGATCTTGCGGTCGGCGAACTCACGCAGGATCAGGTCGACGATCTCCGCATCGCTGTAGTGGACCATCTCCTCGCCCGTCACGGGCGAATAGGCCCGCGACGCACGCGCATAAAGCAGGCGCAGGAAATCGCCGATTTCGGTTACCGTGCCGACCGTCGATCGCGGGTTCTTGTTGGTGGTCTTCTGTTCGATGGCCACCACGGGGCTGAGTCCCGTCACCTTGTCGACCTCGGGGCGCTCCATCGTCCCCAGAAACTGGCGGGCATAGGTCGAGAGGGTCTCCATGTAGCGGCGCTGGCCCTCGGCATAGATCGTGTCGAACGCCAGCGACGATTTGCCCGAACCCGACAGGCCCGTGATGACGACTAATTTGTTGCGGGGAATCGTCAGGTCCACATTCTTCAGGTTGTGCACCCGCGCCCCCAGGATCTCGATATATTGCTCTTTTTGCATCGGTAACGTATGAACGGACAAAATTACCGATTATTTTCCGATTGCGCAACCCCCGGCCGAAAAGTTTTTCGCACACGGGCCGATTCAACGGGAATCCTCCGGGGCCGATGCCGCGCAAAACAGAGAGGACGGCCCGCAACAGTGGCGCGGGCCGTCCTCGAAAGGGGGCTTGAAACGGACCTTGAAAAGGGTCCGAAAAGATGAACGGGGCGGATTATTTGATCTCCTTGCCGTTCTTCTTCTGGTAGTCGGCGGTGTTCTTCGCGTCGGTCTGCATGCCGTTGCCGTAGGCCGGATCCTTCTTGTCCTTGTTCCATTCGCCCGAACGGTCGCCCGTTTTCGTCGTGCCGTACTGGCCGTTCTTGTCGCCGGAACCGTAGGAGGTGTTCTTGTCCGTCTGGTTGCGGACACCGTCTTTGTTCGCCGAATCGAAGGGGATGTTCTTGCCCGTCTGACCGTTGAACCCGTTTTTGGAGGTCTGATCGTAGGAGCCGCTCTTGCCGTCGTTCGCGTAGCCGCCCTCTTTCTTGCCGCCATTGGTGTAGCTACCCTCCTTGCCGTCGTTTTTGTCGGTGTCGGAGTAGCTGCCCGACGACTTGGGGGACTTTTCGTAATTGTCGAACGATTTGTTCGCGCCGGTCTTGGCAGCATGGTTATCCTGCTTGCCGAAGGCGGCGTTCACCTCATGCTCCTGCTGCTTGTGCTCCTTCGAGCCGTGGTTCTCGACCTGACCGACCAGCGAGTCGATATTCTTGCCGAAATCCTCCTTGCAGGTGCTGCAACCCTCCGAACCGTAGTTCAGTTTGTCGTACTGGCCGCTCTGGCCGCCGCCCGTCGAGGTGTTGCCCGGATTGTTGTTCAGCCGGTTGTCGCAGGTGGCCTGCCCTTTGAGTTTGTCGGCCGAGGTGGGATTGTTCTTGTTTTCCATAGTCGCAATGTTTAGTTAGACACTGCACCCTCCCTGCAAACCTTGTACCTAATTGCGGTATGAATCGGACAAATTGTTCGCGAAGAATTTTTCGGGCAAACGGTGAAGCGTATCACATTTTTTTACTATATTTGCATCGTGTTCGGACCGATTCCGAATATCCGTATTCGAAAAAAGAGACGTTATGTCTTCTGCTTGTTTGAGAAAAGCGTAGGAAACTTACCTCAATATAGACAAGTGAAGTGCGTAACTGTATTCACGTCGTACGGCGTGGAGCTGTTATTTCACATCTTTCTATATTAGGTTTTCCTACCACCTTCTCAAAGAGGCGTGGCATAACAGCCCACGCCTCTTTGTTTTTTACGTTCGTCGGGGCTGTACGAACAGCAAAAACAGATGAAAAAAAGACACTTAATCGCCCCTTTGTGTCTGTCGGCGGCCCTCCTCGCCGGCTGCACAACCGCACGCCTCGTGCATCTTTCCTGTCCGGAAAACACAGTCGAAATCTACGTAAACGATGAATACGCAGGCCGGAACCTGGTGCAGTACACCGTCCCGGCGGGTTGCCAATACATCGAGGTCTCCTGTCGCCAGGACGGCGTTGAAATCTACGGCCGGCGATACTACGTCAAAGGAATGAAGAGCTCGCTCATCGAGTTGCAGATCCCCAAAAACTACAGATATTCCGACAAACCTTATTAAATCTTTAATATTATGAAAAAAATCATCATCATGGCTGCAATCGCGGCGATGGCATCGCCGGCCTTTGCACAAAGGGTCAAGATCAACGTAGATCCGCCCGAAGCACAAATCTACATCAACAACACGTACGCAGGGAGCGGTTATGCAGAGTTTACGCGCCCGAAAGGCAAGGATGTCGCCGTCATCCGCATCGAGTGCGAAGAATACACGACCGTAAACTCCAAATTCTACGGCAAAGACAAGCGGAATTCCATCTCGTTCAGGCTGTTGCAAGACGGATTCTATCGCGGTTCCGCCGCCTCGGGTTTGGTCAACAAGTACATAACCATCATGCTCGACCCGCAATATTACACGATCGACGAAAACGGAAAAGTCGACGTCTCGACCGCATGGAAACTCCTTCACCAGATTCTGTTGAACTACTACCCCGAAATAGAGACCACCGATTACCGCGGAGGTTATTTGCAAACCCCGTGGGAGTACAAGAAATTCAACATGACGGACAAAATGTTGCGTACGCGGGTGACCATCCGCGACGTCTCAACCCCCGACCGGGTGGCGTTCCAGATTAAAATCTCCTCCGAAGTCGCCGGCGCCCTGGCGGCAAAACACGGCGAGTTCACCGCTGTCGACCGGATACCCAAAGAGATGGAGCCAATGATCGAAGAGCTGCAAACCCGAATCGGAAAGGCCGGAAGTATTTAACGCAGACTATCCACAAACCAAAAACATTTTAAAAACAACTAAAAAAACAAAATCATGAAGAAAATTTCATTTATCGCCGCGGCATTGCTGATGGCCGCAGGAACCGCTCAGGCTCAAAGTTTCAAAGAGAGCTTCGATTATAACTCGTTGGGATGGACCGAGTGCGCCTCCGAAAGCAACAGCGGTACCGCCATCATCGACAACGGCGTCATGACCATCACCTCCAAAGGCGAAAAGAAAGGTTTGAGCGCCCTGGCGTCGGGCTTAACCGGAACCAATGTAAAGGTAGGCGAAAACACCTTCTTCGAGACGCACTGCTACGCCCCGCTTGACAGCAACAAACCCTTCACCATCAACGCCAACGTAACCATCGAGAAACTCGCGTCGGATCGCAACTGCGGTTTGGTGTTCAATTATCGTGACGGCGGCAATTTCTATGTATTTACATTCAACGACGAGATGGTTTCGTTCCTCCGCTACGAAAACAACGTCGTCGTAGGTTCGATCAGCCAAGGCGTCAAATGGGGCAAGAAGACCGCCAAACTGAACCAGCAGTGGCGGCTCGTCTCCGATGGCGATATGCTCGCCTTCTTTGTCAACGACATGGAGATCTTCAAGGTGCGCTATATGCCGCTCCAATACTCGGGGGTCGGATTTTACACGTTCGGCAAGCAGAAACTGATCGTCGACGATATCGAATTCGTCCAGATGTAAGGGAATGACGAACCCGCAAAAACGAGACGCCGATCATGTTGACCGGCGTCCGTTTTTTTTAACTATTTGCGGGCGATATAGAAGAGGTCGAAGCAGTCCGGGGCGACGGGGGCCAGGCGGTAGTCGTCGCGAGTGATCGAACGGGTGAGTGCGTCGTTCTCGGCCAGCAGGCGGCGGCGGTTCAGGCGGTTCAGCAGATCGTACGGGATCCGCAGCATCCAGCGCGGCAGGCGGTATTGCAGGCGCAAAGGGTCGAAACGGGTGATGCGCTCCACACCGCGGCGGTTCTCTTCGTAGTAGGCCATCACCTTCCCGTTGCCGAAGACACCCAGCGCCTCCACCGACCCAAATTCCGCGCGCAGCAACTGCGAGAACTCTCCGGGAGTGTATTCGCGCACATGCCACGGGTTGCGCGTGAGCGACATCGTGCGGTTGGGGGTGGTGACAATAAAACACCCGCCCGGCCGCAATACGCGTCCGACCTCGCGGACGAAATCGCGGTCGCGGCGGATATGTTCGATCACCTGAAACGAAATCACGCAGTCGAACGATCCGTCGCCGAAAGGCAGCGGCGGAACCGTGGCCGTGCGGAACTCCGCGTTTGCGGGCAGCGGACCCGTATAAGGGTGTTTGTCGATGGTGGTGAAGTGTTCGGCCGACGGCGCGATCGTCTCGATGCCGTAGCCCGTGCCCGTGCCGATCTCCAGCACGCGGCCCCCGACACGGCGGGCGGCCTCGACGTAGGCCAGCAGCGAGCGCTGAAAGACGTAATTGTCCGATACGTCGCGCGATACGCGCTCGGCGGTTTTGATTCCGGCCATCACTTGCGAAGTTTTATGCCCTCGGCGTCCGCCG
The DNA here is from genome assembly GCA_964533725.1 of uncultured Alistipes sp. Taxonomy (GTDB): domain Bacteria; phylum Bacteroidota; class Bacteroidia; order Bacteroidales; family Rikenellaceae; genus Alistipes. The sequence continues at coordinate 7,596 of CAZHMX010000083.1, forward strand.
TGACCGTGCCGCTCTTGAGCAGCATGCCGAGCGAACGTTTGAAGGCCTTTTTGCTCATGCGCGTCAGACGGACGATCTCTTCGGGGGCCGAGTCGTCGTTCAGCGGCAGTGCGCCCCCCTGTGCCTCAAGCAGCTGCAGCAGCGAATCTGCGCCGCGGCGGATATCCTCCACGCCGCGCGTGTGAAGCACCAGGTCGATGCGGTTGTCCTCGGTAATGCGTGCGATCGAGGCCCGCAGGCGGTCACCCAAACGGACAGGCCGGAAGACCTGGTTGCGGTAGAGCATCCCCCAATGGCGGTTTTCGACCACCACACGCCAGCCGATAGGACTCTCGGAGGCGACCAGAATATCGACCTCCTGGTGCGGTTTGACGATCAGATCGCCGTCATTATAAATATAAGGTTTCAGCTTTTGCGTCGCCACGCAACGGCCCGTGACGTTGTCTTCGTAGACATAGACCAGGCAGGGACGTCCGGGCAGCACGCCGCCCTGTTGGTTGCGGTTGGGCAAAAAGAGATCCTTGCCGTGAAGCCCCCAGTCGAGGAAGGCCCCGTGCACGGTCTTGTCGACCACCTTCGTCATCCCCACCTCGCCCGCTTTCAGCAGGGGCGTCTCGGTCGTGGCCACCAGCCGGTCCTCCGAGTCGTGATAGACGAAGACCTCCTTCGTGTCGCCGACCTTGTCCGTCAGCGAGGTATACCGGTTCGGCAGGAGCACCTCCTGCCCCTCCCCGTCGGTCAAAAAGAGGCCGAATTCAGACACCCGACCCACCGTCAGCGTATAATTGCGTCCCGCGTGTAACATCTCTTCTCCATAATTTATGGGGCAAAGGTACGCAAAGAATGGCGAAAACGCAAATTTTATCCCCCGCCCCGTGCGCTATCGCAGCGAGTTCATGCGGATCGAGGCCTTGACCAGGGCCAAGTTTATACTTTGTCAACAGTCTGAAATGAGAGAATATATCTAATATATTTCTTCT
>CAZHMX010000084.1:0-8385 GCA_964533725.1 uncultured Alistipes sp.
CCTGCACCTTGGGGTTGGCCATATCCAGCACCACCTGCGTGCCGCCGCGGCCCTGCACGGGGTCGCGGTTGGCGGCTTTGAGGATATATTCGGGGTGTTGTTCGTAAAGTTCGCTGACGGTGTTGGTCATCTCCGGCTCGATCCAGATGCCGAATTTGATCCCTTTGTTTTTGGCGGCGTCGATAAGGCCCTGGATGCCGTTCGGGAGCTTTTTCCGGTCGACCACCCAGTCGCCTAACGACGAGGAGCCGTTGTTGCGGGGGTATTTGCCGCCGAACCAGCCGTCGTCCATGACGAACAGTTCGCCGCCCATTCTGGCGATGTCGGCCATCATCTGTTGCATACCCTTTTCGTTGATGTCGAAATAGACGCCCTCCCAGCTGTTGAGCAGGATCTTGCGCGGCGTGTTGCCGTGGGCGATCTTGTGGTTGCGGGCCCAGCGGTGGAAGTTGCGGCTGACACCGCCCTTGCCCTCCGCGGAGTAGGTCAGGGCCAGTTCGGGCGTCGCGAAGGTCTCGCCGGCGGAGAGGTGATACTCGGAGTTGTCCTCGTTGATGCCGGCGAAGAGGTGGTGGTAGTTGCCGTTGTCGGTGTCGATACGGATTTTGTAGTTGCCGCTGTAGCAGAGGGCGGCACCGATCGTACGGCCCGTCTGTTCGGCGGGGCGGCCGTCGAGCGACAGCATGATTTCGGAGTGGGCGGTCTGGGCGTTGCGCACGCCGTCCTTGTTCTTGATCTCCACCACGCCGTGGTGCAGCGGGGATTCGTCGAGACGGGTTTCATTGGCCCAGGCGCCGTAGAACTGCGTCAGATGGACGTTGCCGTAGCGCACGGGGAGATAGGCCGAGGCAAAACGGGTCAGCCGCACCTCCTTCGTCTTGTCGCGGTTGGTGGCTTCGACCCATGTGCCGATGACATCGCCGTGGGGGTAGGCGAGGTAGTTGACCGTAATGTCGAAGGGGTAGTGGCGGTCGGTCAGTTTGATGGAGGTAAGCGAGGTGCCGTCGTCGTTTTTGATCGCCTCGCGCACCTCCGAGACCACCATGTCGAGGGTCATGTTGCCGTCGGGGTGGACTACGCTCATCGCGGCCTCGTTCTGGGGCTGAAGGCCGTAGACGGGGTAGGCCGGGAGCTGGGATTGGGCGGCCGGGAGCGACTGCAGGTCGGTGTCGTTCAGACGTTCGCCGTAATAGACGAATCTGAGGGCCTCGCCCGGCTGGGCCTTCACGACGAGCGAACTCTTCTCGGTCGGGATGTGGATGATCTGGGCCTTCGATCCGGCCGTCCCGACGAGCAGGGCGACGGCGAAGCACAGGGTCGTTTTGAAATAAGCCATAGCGTTTCGGTTCTTTAGTGTTATGCAAATGTAACGAAAAAAAACGGCTTGCGGAATGTTTCGCGGCAAAAACATCCGCATCGGATGCAAAATATCGGTCGGAGCAGGGTCATAACGGGTCGCGGTTCCGCTCTTCCGGATCGGCCACCCGAATGCGAAGCCCCCGCGGTGGCTGCAAAAGCCGTCGCGGGGGCTGGGATATGGGTATGTGCCGACTGCGTGCGGGTGTGCTCCGAGCCGCGGGTGTGCGGCCACGCGCTGACCGCAGAGGCATGGGGCACACGCTGACGGCGGGGGACTTTGACCTCGGATGCGTGTTGGCGCGGGCCGGCCGGGTTACCAGCGGGGCGCCTGGTTGAATGCGGTGGCGAGACCCTCGGCGATCTTGTCGACGCCTTCCTGGAGTTTGCCGCCGATCATCATCTTCATCATCATATTCATGTCGGTGTGGACGACGATGCGAAGCCGCGTGTCGTCGGCGGCGACGCTGTGGAGCTGGATCCAGAAAGCGAAGTCCATCGGGGCCTGGTCGGCTACGATTTTGACGTGCTTGGGTTCGACGCGCTCGTCGATGCGGAGCCGGAGGGTGAAGCCTTTGACCTTGAACGAGCAGGTGTCGGCATCGGCCTGCCACTCCTCGACCTTGTCGGCCAGGGCGGGGGTGAGGTGGTCGAAACGACTGATGGCCGCGAAGATCTGCTCGGCGGGGCGGAGAATCTGGTGCTGTTTGGAGATATATTCTTGCATAGCCTTGGGTTGTCGGTTGTAAAAAGTGCGCAAGGTCCTGTTGCGGTTCCTTGCGCACGGTCTGTATGAAGGCAAAGGGGCGGCGGGGTTACTCCTCGTCCTCTTCGGCCTCCTTCATCGTGTGGTAGACGTTCACCACGTCGTCGTCCTCCTCGAGCTTCTCGACGAGCTTCTCGATCGACTCGCGACCCTCGGCGTCGAGCTCCTTGGTGTCGGTGGGGAGGTAGACGCCCTCGCCCGAAACGATCTCCAGACCCTTCTCGTCGAGCCATTTCTGGATCGAGCCGAACGACTCGTAGGGGGCCTCGACCGTCACGGTGGTTTCGTCCTCGGGGGCGAACTCGTCGACGCCGAGGTCGATCATCTCCAGCTCCAGCTCGTCGAAGTCGGTGCCGGCGGCGACGTGGAACTTGAAGATGCACTTGTGGGTGAAGAGGAAGGCCACGCTGCCCGAGTTGCCCAGCGTGCCGCCGCAACGGCTGAAGCACATGCGGATGTTGGCCACCGTGCGGTTGGTGTTGTCGGTCGCGGTCTCCACCAGGAAGGCGATACCGTGCGAGCCGTAACCTTCGTAGATCACCTCCTTGTAGTCCGAAGAATCCTTCTCGGTGGCGCGTTTGATGGCGCGTTCGATATTCTCCTTGGGCATATTTTCGGCCTTGGCGTTCTGGATCAGGATACGCAGGCGGGTATTGGCCGAGGGGTCGGGACCGGCCGCTTTGACGGCGATTTCGATCTCCTTGCCGATTTTGGTGAAGACGCGGGCCATGTGTCCCCAACGCTTCATTTTGCGGGCTTTACGATATTCAAATGCTCTTCCCATAATATGTAAAATTTATAATTTTCGGTTTGTGGCGCAAAAATACGAAAAATTTTTCGTCGCGGCAATAAAATTCCGTGCTTTTTGCGGCCTTTTTGCGACAAACGGCGGCTCCCTGCGGGCCGGGCTTTCGGTTACAGCTCCACCAGGTTGTGGCGGATGGCGTAAACGACTAAACTGGCGGTGTTTTTGCAACCCGTTTTTTCGAGGATGTTGGCGCGGTGCTTGTCGACGGTGCGCTTCGAGATGAAGAGTTCGTCGGCGATCTCCTGGTTCGAAAGGCCGCGGCAGACGGCCAGCAGGATCTCCGTCTCGCGGGCCGACAGGGCGTCGCCATCCTCGACCCGCGGGCGCAGGGCTTCGGGGCGTGTGGTTTCGGGGCGCGAGGCGCGGTTCGAGATCGTCTCCATCAGCGCGTGCGAGAAGTAGTTGCCTCCCGCGGCCACGGTGTCGATCGCCTCCAGAACCTCGCCGATGGCCGAATCCTTGAGCAGGAAACCGCATGCTCCGGCCTCGACCATCAGCGTGTAGTATTGTTCGTCGCCGAACATCGAGAGGGTGATGATCCGAAGGTCCGGCTTGTGTTCCAGGGCGAGGCGGGTGGTCTCGGCGCCGTTGATTCCGGGCAGGGCGATGTCCATGAAGACCACGTCGACCTCCAGCGCCGGCAGCTGTTCCAGAAAGGCCTCGCCCGAGGCCGCTTCGGCCACCACGCGGTAGCCCTCCTGACGGTCCAGCAGACCGCGCATTCCCTTGCGGAAGAGGGTGTGGTCGTCGACCAAAGCTATCTTGTAATCTTTCATCATTTGTTCTTTTTAGGTTTGCCGATACGCACGCTCACCACGGCCTGCATCCCCTGTCCGGGGGTGCTCTCGAGGTTGAAATCGCCGTTCAGGGAGTTGATGCGCGAGGCGATGTTCGATAGCCCCATGCCCGTGTAGAGCGCACGGTTGGAGTCGAAGCCGCGGCCGTTGTCCGAGTATTCGAGCATCAGCAGCCCCCGATATTGGGTCAGGGCCAGTTCGATCGCCGTGCAGGCGCTGTGTTTGAGTGAGTTGTTGATCAGTTCGCAGATCACGCGGTAGAAGATCACCTCCACGTCGGTGTCGAAACGCTCGTCCCGGAGGTTGGTCGTGAAGTCGATCCGCGGGGCGTGCATCGCCGAACAGCGGGTGACGAAGTTGTGGACGCCGCGCGCCAGGCCGAAGTCGTTCAGGACGTGGGGCGAGAGGTTGTAGGAGATTTCGCGCAGCGAGCGGATCGCCTCGTCGATCATGTAGGCCGTGTTGTCGACCAGTTCGCGCTGTTCCTTGTCTTCCAGTGCGCCCGACACGGCCGTCAGCGACATTTTGGCCGACGAGAGCAGCGGGCCCAGACCGTCGTGCAACTCCTTGGCGAAGGTCGAGCGGGATCGCTCTTCGGTGTGCAGGACGGCCGAGAGGATGCGTTTGTTCATCGTCTGGCGCTGGCGGTTCAGCCGGTCGATGTAGTTGAAGAGTTTGTGGGCGTACAGGATGCCGATCGAGAGCGTCACCGAGATTACGGAACCGAGCCAGGCGAAGAGGGCGCGCGGCAACGGGGCGTCGTCGCCGAGCACCAGCTGGATCACGCGCTCGGCCGACAGCAGGGTGAAGCCGACGATGAAGAGGATCCACACCGAGTTGTATTTCGTGCGGCGGATCAGCCGCAGGGCGAAGACCGTGGCGACTCCCTGGATCAGGATGGCGGCGACAAGCAGGAGTTTCAGCAGCATAACTTCAATGTGTCGGATTCGGGCGTTGGGTATTCAGGTGTTCCGGATTCGGACCTTATCGGATCCCGTCGCATTCGAAGAGGGTCTTGAATGCAGGCAGCCGCGGGTAGTCGGTGTGGTCGACCATCGTGGGGACGATGGCGGCGTAACCGTGGGCCAAAGCCCATTCGTCGGTCTCCTCGGCGTCGGGTTCGGCGTTGATGAATTCGCCCGTGAGCCAGAAATACTCGCGGCCTCCGGGTGTCTCGCGGCGGATGAAGTTCTCGCGCCAGTAACCGCGGGTCTGGCGGCAGACGCGGATCCCCCGGATCTGGTCGGGGCGGCCGATCGGGACGTTGACGTTCAGGCAGCAGGGCAGTGCGGGGGGCTCCTCGAGCAGGCGGGTGAGGACCGTGCGGGCGATCCGGACCGTGGCGTCGAAATCGGCGTCGGCACGGTGGTCCGTCAGCGACAGCCCGACCGAAGGACAGGGGTAGAAGGCTCCCTCGATGGCGGCGCCCATCGTCCCGGAATAGAGGACGTTGACGGCGGCGTTCGAGCCGTGGTTGATCCCCGACACCACTAAGTCGACCTTACGCTCTTTCAGCAGATAGTCGAAGGCGAACTTGACACAGTCGACCGGCGTGCCCGAAAGGGCATACAGTTCGAGTCCGGGCTCTTTGCGGAGGGTCGTCAGGTATAATGGTTTGGACGAGGTAAAGGCGTGACTCATGCCGCTCTGCGGCTCGGCCGGGGCGACGGCCACCACATCGCCCATCGTCGTGAGCAACGCGAGCAGGGCTTCGAAACCGCGGGCCGAATAGCTGTCGTCGTTCGAGAGAAAGATCAGCGGACGTTTGTTCATGGCTTCTCAAGAAAGGTTTTAACACGACAAAGATACGATTTTTTTCTCAAATACGGCGGTTTTGCGCTTTTTGCGGATTTTTTGTCGGGGCGGGGTTGCGGTTTGCGCAAAAAGTCGTAACTTTACCACAAAATATTAAACTACCGACTTATGAATAGGTTGAAATTACTCTTTCTGGCGGCGGCTCTCGGGCTGGCTGCCTGTGCGGGCGATCCGCTGATCTCCGACAGCGCCTACCGCAAACAGGTGCACGAGGATTTCCGGACGCGGCGCGCACTGCTCGACCGGATCGACGATCTGGCCGTTGTCGACCGCGCCGACCTGAACGAACGCGAACGCGAGGCGCTGCGGTTTCTCTACGCCTATATGCCTGTGGCCGACGCGATCAACTATCCGGCAGACTTCTTCCTTGCGGCCGTTCAGTCGAGCGAAGAGGCGCGTGCCGTCATGCCCTGGGGCAAAAAGGTCCCCGAGGTGCTCTACCGCCACTTCGTGCTGCCCGTGCGGATCAACAACGAGAATTTGGACGACGCCCGCCGTGTCTTCTTTGCCGAATTGCGCGACCGGGTGGGGGCGATGTCGATGACCGACGCTGTGCTGGAGGTCAACCACTGGTGTCACGAAAAGGTGGTCTACACCCCCTCGGACGGCCGTACGAGCGCGCCGCTGGCCCTGGTGCAGAATGCCGCGGGACGCTGCGGCGAGGAGTCGACCTTCCTGGTGACGGCCCTGCGCTCGGTGGGTATTCCCGCGCGTCAGGTCTACACGCCCCGCTGGGCCCACACGGACGACAACCACGCCTGGGTGGAGGCCTGGGTTGACGGCCAGTGGCACTTCCTGGGCGCCTGCGAACCCGAACCCGTGCTGGATCTGGGCTGGTTCAACGCCCCCGCAAGCCGCGGCATGCTGATGCATACCAACGTCTTCGGCCGCTATGAGGGCCCCGAGCAGATCATGCAGCGCACCGACCTCACGACCGAAATCAACGTGACGGAGAACTACGCCCCCACCTCGCCCGTGACCGTTGCGGTGGTCGACGCGGAGGGCGCTCCCGTGGCCGATGCCGATGTCGAATACAAGGTCTACAATTACGGCGAATTCTACTCCGTCGCCCGCCAGAAGAGCGACGCCGAGGGCCGCAATACCACCGCTGCCGGTCGCGGCGACGCCCTGGTATGGGCCTCGAAAGGGGGTAAGTACGGATTCGCAAAGGTGTCGTTCGGCAAGGACGAGACCGTAACCGTCGTGTTGGACAAAGTGCAGAACAGCAATTACCGCACTCAGTTCCGTATCGTTCCGCCGCCCGAAGGCTGTCTCCTGCCGCCCGTGACGGAGGAGGAGCGTGCCGAAAACACCCGCCGTATGGCCGTCGAGGATTCGATCCGCGGTCTGCATGTGGCCACGTTCGCCACTTTGCCGGAGGGAAAGGCCTTTGCGGCGGAGCACGGGCTGGATGCCGACCGCACGGCCGAGGCCCTGGTGGCCGCCCGCGGCAACCGCGCCCAGATCGAGGCGTTCCTCTCCGCAGCTGCCGCCGAGGGTTTGGGCGACCGTGCGCTGGATCTGCTCTCCTGTATCTCCAGAAAGGATGTGCGCGACACGCCCGCCGAGATCCTGAACGACCACCTGCACAACGCCGGTTCGGACGTGCGCAACGTCCTGTCGCCCCGTCTCGGAATGGAGCTTCTGACGGCCTGGCGTTCGGGCCTGCAGCGCGAAATCCCGGCCGAAGATGCGGCCCGTTTCCGCGAGAATCCGCAGACCCTTGTGGCGTGGTGCCGCGACAACATCACGATGGCCGACCGCGCCAACATGCGTAACGTGCCCGTGCGTCCCGAGGGCGTATGGCGTTCGCGTGTGGCCGACCGCACGTCGCGCGACCTCTTCTTCGTGGCCGCCGCCCGCGCCCTGGGGATCGAGGCCTGGTTGGACTACGTCAGCGGCAAGGTGCGCTATATCTCGAACGGCAGGGAGTACGACGTCGATTTCGAGGCGCCTGAACCCGCAGCCAACGATTACGGCCGGCTCGTTCTGACCTACAAACCCACCGCCGTGATGCCCGACCCGCACTATTACAGCCACTTCTCGCTCTCGCGCATCGTCAACGGCAAATTGCAGCTCCTCAACTACGACGAGGATGTCCGCTGGAGCCTGACCTTCCGTCAGGGCGAGCGGCTCGAGGCGGGCGAATATCTGCTCGTCAGCGGCACGCGTCTGGACGACGGCACGGTGCTGACCGAGGTCTGCGCCTTCACGGTCGACAAGGACCGGGTGTCGAAGGTCGAGCTGGTTATCCCCGAGGCCGCTCCCTCGGCCGAGGTGATGGGGCAGTTCGATGTCGACCTCGCAGTGGCCGCCTATCCCGCCGCCGAGGGGAGCGAAGTTGCCCTCAATACGCTGCTGAAGCCCGGTTATAATGTGGTGGGCGTGATCGGTGCCAGCCAGGAGCCGTCGAACCACGCATTCCAGGATCTCGCTGCCTTCCGTACGCAGCTCGAGCAGCTGGGAACCCCCATCCTCTTCCTCTTCGAAAGTGCCGAAAATGCCGCCCTCTTCAAGATCGCGGACCACGCCCGTCAGCCCTCGACCCTGCGTTTCGGCATCGACTCCGGAAAGAGGGTCCGTACGGCCCTGAGCGAGAGCCTGGGCTACAACGGCCCCGCCGCATTGCCGATTATCGTCATCACCGACGAGTTCGGCCGCGTGGTCTATCACACCTCCGGTTACACCATCGGTCTCGGCGAACGTCTCTACAAGAAGCTCGCCTCATTGAGATAACTCTAACCGGACCGGGCCGCGTGCCGTGTCTTGATACTCCGGTCTGATACGGCTGTCCTCCTTGGGCCCGTGGTCGGGCCCAGCCGGACGGGCGAACCCGAACAATA
>CAZHMX010000085.1:0-8135 GCA_964533725.1 uncultured Alistipes sp.
GTTCGGGTTCGCCCGTCCGGCTGGGCCCGACCACGGGCCCAAGGAGGACAGTCGTGTGTAATACACGTTGTCAGGACCTCACCTCACGGTTCACTTTTCCTTAAGCCAGTCCAGGAGGGTTTGTTGCCAGGCGGGGCGGTAGGGGAAGGAGTCGCGCATGCCCCAGCCGTGGCCGCCTGTGGGGTAGATGTGGAGGGAGGCGGGGATGGCGTGTTCTTTGAGGGCGAGGTAGTATCGGAGGGCGTTTGCGGGGGGCACGGAGCGGTCGTCGTCGGAGAGGAGGAGGATGGCGGGGGGTGTTTGGTCGGTGACGCGGGTTTCGAGGGAGTAGTCGAGGGTTGCTTGCGGGGAGCGGTCGCGTCCGAGGAGGTTATCGAAGGATCCGCGGTGACAGCGGCCCTCTTCGCCGGTGATGACGGGATAGAAGAGGATGGAGAAGGCGGGTCGTACGGTGCCGATGGTGGAGGCCATGGCGGCGAGGTGTCCGCCGGCGGAGGATCCGCAGATTCCGATGTGTTCGGGGTCGACGCCGAGGTCGGCCTGGAGTGCCAGGACACGGAGTGCCTCGACGGCATCTTCGAGGGGCACTTCGGGATGGCCGTTGGGCAGGCGGTACTTGAGCACGGCGGCGGTTATGCCCTGCTTGGCGAGCCATTGTGCGAGCTGGAATCCCTCATGGGCCATGGCCAGACGGATGTACCCGCCGCCGGGACAGATCACGACGGCCTGCCCGGTGGTGCATGCGGGGTCGGCGCGGAAGATGTAGAGCACGGCGTCGGTGGTGTTGCCGACGCGGTGGTTGTCGAGGAGCTTCTCCCCGCCCTCCAGACCGTTGGAGTGGGGGGCGGAGGAGTTGTCCCAGAGGACGATCCGGCGATCTTCGCCGTAGGAGGCCTGCTGTGCGCGGGCCGGTGCGGAAGCCATGGCCGTCAAACCGATCAGGAGTCCGAGAAAGAGTCTTCGCATCATCGTTGCGGGGTGTTAGTCGCGTCCCACGATGGCTTCGAGTTCCTCGACGGTGACGGGGATCTTCTTGTCGCCGATCACGCGACAGCCGTTTTCGGTCACTAACAGGTCGTCTTCGATGCGGATGCCGCCGAAGTCGCGGTAGCCGTCCAGCAGGTCATAGTCGACGATCCCTTTGTAAAGACCCTCGGCACGCGATTTGTCGATCAGTGCGGGGATGAAATAGATTCCGGGTTCGTCGGACAGGACGGTTCCGGCCTCCAGGCGCCAGGTGCTGCGAGCGCAGCAGGTGGCGGACTGTGCGGCGCGGTCGGCGAGGAGCGAGTAGTCGAAACTGCGTTCGCCGATGGCCTCGCAGTCGTGGACGTCGAGACCGATGCCGTGGCCCAGCCCGTGGGGCATAAAGAGATAGAGGGCGCCCGAAGCCACGGCGTCATCGACCGAACCGCGGATCAGACCCACGCCTTTCAGCCCTTCGGCCAGCTTGCGGTAGGAGGCTAAATGGACGTCGCGCTGATACATCAACCCGGGACGGACGATTTCGGCCACATGGTCGTGCGCGGCCAGCACGATGTTGTAGATGTCGCGCTGCCGGTCGGTGAATCGGCCGCTGACGGGATACGTACGGGTGTGGTCGGAGCAATAGCCCTCGCCGGATTCGCCGCCGGCGTCGCACAGAAGCAGGCGGCCGCTCTCCAGGATGCCGTTGTAGTTGTGGTTGTGGAGGGTCTCTCCGTGCTGCGACACGATGGAGGTAAACGACACGCCGTCACCCATTTGCAGGGCGATACCCTCGATGGCGCCGGCGATCTGCTGCTCCTTGACGCCGGGACGGCACATGCGCATGGCGGCGGTGTGCATGGCGTAGCCGATATGGAAGGCGCGCTCAATGGCCTCGATCTCCTCGGCGCTCTTTTTCTCGCGCATTTCGGCCACGGCGAACATCAGGTCGATGGATTTGTAGTCGTGCAGCTGTGCGGGCAGGATGCCGAGCCACTCGGAGAGCTGCAGTTTCGTCTCGCCGCGATAGGCGGGCAGATAGTGGATCTTGCGGCCGGTCTTCATGGCGTCGCGGATCACGCGCATGGCCTCGGCATAGGGGGCGGTTTTGGTGACTCCGACGGCGGCGCCCAAGTCGCTCAACGTGGGCTGCGGGCCGGTCCAGATGATGTCGTCGACGGTAAAATCGTCCCCGAAGAGCATATCCTCGCCCGTATCGGCGTCGAGTATGCCGACCAGCCCGGGCAGGGGAATGTCGAAGAAGTAGCGGAAGGTGGAATCCTGCCTGAAGTGATAGGCGTTGTTGGGATAGTTGTAGGGGGCCTCGCCGTTGCCGGGAAGGAGGATGACGCCGTGACCGATCCGACGCCGCAGTTCGGCGCGTCGCAGGACATAAGTTTCTTTGGAGAACATATTTTTTTGTTTTTTAGTTTTTTGTCGGTTTTTATCTGTTTTTCATGCTGGCGGTCGCCCGCGGTTTCCCGCCCCGATAAGCGCCGGACCGCCCCGTTTCGGTTTCTGAATCCGGAAGAGGTCCCGTTTTATCCGCCCGAAGTTACGAAAAAATAATGCAAAAACCGCACTCCGCCCCGAAAAAAGCGGCTTTGCACCCCGATTTTCCCCGTTTTTCGCCCGCATCCGGCCGCACGTCCCTCTTTTGGCGGCCGGCCGCTGCGGGCCGCGCGCCGATTCCGCGGCACAAAAATAATCCCCGTTTTTGGCCGTTTCGTCCGAAAAGCCTATCTTTGTAATCCTCAAACCCGTTTGCGATGAATCACGACGTTTTTATAAGCTACTCGAGCAAGAACAAAAACACGGCTCTTGCCGTCTGTCATGTTTTGGAACAGCACCGCATCAAGTGCTGGATGGCTCCGCGCGACATTCCGCCCGGGGCCGATTACGGCGACGTCATCGACGAGGCTATCCTTGCCTGCCGTGTGTTTGTGATTATCTTTTCCGAGCCGGCCTCGGTCTCGCCGTGGGTTAAGGGCGAGCTCAACCTGGCCTTTACCGAGGCGAAATACATCGTTCCGTACCGGATCGACCAGACGGCCCTCAAGGGTGCGATGCGTGTGATGATGAACCAGATGCACTGGGTCGAAGCCTATCCCGACGCCGAATCCAAGTTCGACGAACTGGTCGCCGGCATCGCCCGTTACCTGAATATCCCGCAGACTCCGCCCCCGACGCTCTCTTCGTCCCCGACGCCCCCGCCGCCGGCCAGAACCTACAAGGTGGGTGATCTCTATAACGAGAATGGCAAGACGGGGGTTGTCTTCGAGACCGACGCCACGGGCCGCCACGGCAAGATCGTCAGCCTCAGACAATCGCCCGGGGAGCTGCCGTGGTGTACTTACCTCGTCGCCACCGGTGCCGACGACAAAACCGACGGCCGGAAGAATATGCAGGCGATCATGCGCCTCGACGGCTGGCGCGAAAAATATCCCGCCTTTGCCTGGTGCGCGGCGCAGGGCGCGGGCTGGTATCTGCCCGCTATCGAGGAGCTGCGGCGGTTTACGCTCGACGCCGCCGTGCGCGACGCCGTTGATCTTACTTTGTCGCGGCAGGGCGGCGATATGCTCCCTTTCAGGAATGCTTCCGAGTGGTGCATCGAGGAAGGCGACCGGGCGGAGTACTGGTCCTCTTCGGAGATGAATGCGCGGCGGGCCTGGTATGTTTGCCTGTACAGCAACCCGAGTTCTTTTGAGCCCGACAAAAACAGGCGCTATTACGTTCGCGCCGTATCCGCTTTTTAACCCGCATTCTGTGCCGGAGGGGCGAAAACGGGCAAAAAAACGGGTGGAATTTCCGTTTAACAAAATATAGTTCTATCTTTGCATCTAAATTGCGGCGGGTGTGGCCGTCGCCGAAAAACGATCGACCTATGTGCAAGAAAAAATTCGAAATCGAAGATAACCCCCGGATGGCACTCTCACGGGAGAATTATGTGATCCTCGCCGTCGGATTCGCCGTTATCCTTCTCGGCTTCGTCCTCATGTCGGGCGGTGCCAGCAAGTCGCCCGACGAGTTCGACTATGCCATGTTCTCCTGGCGGCGCATCACCCTGGCCCCCATCCTTGTCCTTTTAGGGTTCGCCATCGAGGCCTACGGCATCATGAAACGGCCCCGGGCCCCCAAAGAGTAACCCTTTCCCGACGGCAGACGGCCCCGGCTCCGGCCCGGTCTCCATCTCGGCCCCGGTTTTGATTCCGGCTCCGATCCCGTCCGCAACCGCCGGTATTATCCCGTCCAAACCTCGAAAAAAAACTGCAATCCAATGGATACACTGCAAGCCATATTGCTCGGTATCGTTCAGGGAATCACCGAGTTTCTGCCCGTATCAAGCAGCGGGCACCTCCAGATCGCCAAGGAACTGCTCGGCGTGGAGATCGACAACAACATCACCTTCGACGTGACCCTCCACGCCGCAACCGTCCTGAGCACCGTCGTGGTGATGTGGAGCGAGTTGTGGCGCCTGCTGCGGGGGATCTTCTCGCGCCGTTTCAACGACGAGCAGGCCTTCGTGCTGAAAATCCTCCTCTCGATGATCCCCGCCGGCGTGGTGGGCATCGCCTTCGGCGAACAGCTCGAGGCGCTCTTCTCGAACCTCCTGTTCGTGGGCTGCATGCTGCTGCTGACGGCGGCGTTGCTGGCCTTCGCCTATTACGCGCGTCCGCGGCTGAAGAACGACATCTCCTATCGCGACTCCTTTTTGATCGGCCTGGCCCAGGCGGCGGCCACCCTGCCCGGACTTTCGCGCTCGGGGTCGACCATCGCCACGGGACTGCTGCTCGGCAACCGCCGCGAAAGCGTCGCTTCGTTCTCGTTCATTATGGTCATCCCCGTCATCCTGGGCAAGATGCTGCTGGACCTCTGTTCGGGCGAGATGGCGGCCATGGAGACGGGGGCGGCTCCCCTGATCGGCGGATTCGTCGCCGCCTTTGCGGTCGGTACGCTGGCCTGCCGGTGGATGATCTCGATCGTTACGCGGGGGAAACTGATCTGGTTTGCGTGGTATTGTCTGGCGGTCGGCGCGGTGTCGGTTCTCGCCCAATGTCTGTTGTAGGAGATGGCAAAGCAGTACATAGCACCCGAACTGGACCTGCGCGGTCTGAATTTCGAGGAGGGATATATCGCCGTGATCGACAAACCCTACGAGTGGACCTCGGCCGACGTGGTGCGCAAGATCAAGTTTGCGCTGCGCCGAATCGGCTTCCACCGCATCAAGGTCGGACACGCGGGCACGCTCGATCCGTTGGCTACGGGCGTGTTGCTGGTCTGCGTCGGACGCGCCACGAAGATGGTCGACGCCCTGCAGGCCGAACAGAAGGAGTATATAGCCGACATCCGGCTGGGCGCCACGACGCCGAGCTACGATCTGGAACACCCGGTGGACCGGACCTATCCCTACGAACACATCACCCGCGAACGGGTCGAGGCTGTGCTTGCGGGGATGGTGGGCGAGCAGTTGCAGACCCCGCCGCTCTATTCGGCCAAGAAGGTCGAGGGGGTCCGGGCCTACGAGTTCGCCCGCGAGGGGGAGACCGTGGAGTTGCGCAAGGCGCAGATCACGATCTACGAGATGGAGCTGTTGCGGTGCGAGCTGCCCGACATCCGGGTGCGGGTATGCTGCAGCAAGGGCACCTATATCCGTTCGCTGGCCCGCGACATCGGCGAGGCGCTCGACAGCGGGGCGCACCTGACGGCGCTGCAGCGTACGCGGAGCGGCGGTTTTAGGGTCGAGGCGGCGTACGATTTGGATTATTTTATCGAAAAAGTGGTCGCAGCTGAAACAAAATAACGTTTTTTACGTATAAATTTTATATTGTCGCTACCCGACGGCCCGAGCGGTTCGGATCGGGCGACACGAAGAGCGGCGAAGAAAACAAAGAGATATGTTCCAGCTAAACGAAGCAACCATGAAACTGTCCCAGTACGGTTACGAGTTTTCGCCCGATATGTTGGCGAAATACCCGACCGAGGTGAGGGACGAGTCGCGCCTGATGGTCATCGACCGCAAGACAGGCAAGATCGAGCACCGGATTTTCAAGGAGATCCTCGATTATTTTGACGAGAACGACCTGTTCGTGCTCAACGACACCAAGGTCTTCCCCGCGCGTCTGTACGGCAACAAGGAGAAGACGGGCGCCGAAATCGAAATCTTTCTCCTGCGGGAGCTGAACCGCGAGTTGCGTCTGTGGGACGTGCTGGTCGATCCGGCCCGCAAGATCCGTATCGGCAACAAGCTCTATTTCGGCGACGACGATCTGGTGGTGGCCGAGGTGATCGACAACACCACCTCGCGCGGCCGCACGCTCCGCTTCCTCTTCGACGGCGACTACGAGGAGTTCAAGACGGCGCTGTTCCGTCTGGGCGAGACGCCGCTGCCGCGCTGGGTGCGCAACAAGGTCGAGCCGCTCGACGCCGAACGCTACCAGACGATCTTTGCCGCCAAGGAGGGGGCCGTAGCCGCCCCAACCGCCGGCATGCACTTCTCGAAACATCTCTTCAAACGCATGGAGATCAAGGGGGTAAACAGCGCCTTCCTGACCCTGCACGTCGGTCTGGGCAACTTCCGCACGGTCGACGTGGAGGATCTGTCGAAACACAAGATGGACTCCGAACCCTTCGAAGTGAGCGAACGGACGGCCGAACTGGTCAACAGCACGAAACGCTCGGGTCACCGGGTGCTGTCGGTCGGCACGACCGTCATGCGCACGCTCGAGACCGTGATCTCGACGGGCGGCATGATCAAACCGATGACGGGCTGGACCAACAAGTTCATCTTCGCCCCCTATGAGTTCTCGGTGGCCGATTCGTTGGTGAGCAACTTCCACCTGCCCTACTCCACGCAGCTGATGATGGTGGCCGCCTTCGGCGGTTACGAGCTGGTGATGGAGGCCTACCGCGTGGCGCGCGAGGAAAAGTACCGTTTCGGCACCTACGGCGACGCCATGCTGATCCTCTGACGGAGGGGCCGAATCCGGGGGGCCGAGTGAGAGGTCCGAAGAGAATAAAACCATTGATTTTTAGCCGAAAAGGCCTAATATTTGTCCTATGAAACTCGATCAAGAACAACTCGCACGCCTGCGCGCGCTCGTCGACGAGCCGCCGCAACAGATCGTCATTGTCGCCCACACCAACCCCGACGGCGACGCCATAGGCTCCTCGCTGGCCTGGGCCGCGATGTTGCGCGAAAAGGGTCACACCGTGACCTGCATCGTCCCCAACGGCTTCCCCTACTATCTGAAATGGATGCCCGGAATCGACGAGCTGGTCATCCACAAACACGACAAACTGGGCCTTACGGAGGCCGCCATCGGCGCCGCGAAACAGATCTATTGTCTCGACTTCAACTCGATAGGCCGCCTCGAGGCGTTGGGTGAGGCCATCGCCGCCAACACCGCCGCCCGCCGCATCCTCATCGACCACCACCTCCAACCCCAGGGTTCGTTCGACGTCACCTTCTCGCACCCCGACGCCTCCTCCACCGCCTTCGTCGTCTACTCGCTCCTCGAGGCCCTCTACGGCACCGAATGCATCTCGGTGGCCATGGCCGAGAACCTCTACACCGGCATGATGACCGACACGGGCAACTTCTCCTTCTCGTTCCTCGTCCCCGAGCTCTACCGCGCCGTGGCCGTGCTCGTCGAAAAGGGACTCAACGTCCCCCAGGTCTACAACAACGTCTACAACTCCTTCACCATCGGCCGCGCCCGCCTCTTCGGCTACGCCATCTGTCACAAGATGCAGATCATCGGCAACAACCGCGTGGCCTACATGTCCCTCAAGGAGGATGAACTCAAACGCTTCCGCTTCCAGCAGGGCGACAGCGAAGGTTTCGTCAACTACGCCCTCACCGTCAAACGCATGAAGATTTCGGCCATGTTCCTCGAACATCACGACTTCATCCGCGTATCCCTCCGCTCCCGCGGCAAGGTCGACGTCAACCTCTTCGCCCGCAAATATTTCCAGGGCGGCGGCCACAAAAACGCCGCCGGCGGCAAGTCCTTCCTCCCCATGGACCAAACCCTCGAATATTTCAAAAAATCCGTCGAAGAATTCATCGCCGCCGGCGGCCTGGAGTAGGTGAGAACAACTCCTGGCCCTACGTATCTTGATACGACTGTCCTCCTTGGGCCCGTGGTCGGGCCCAGCCGGACGGGCGA
>CAZHMX010000086.1:0-7985 GCA_964533725.1 uncultured Alistipes sp.
TTGGCGATCAGATAGGTGGAGGCGTGTTTGCGGTGTGCGGTGCCGAATGCGTCGTTGATGTAGCAGTCGGCGTAGGAGGCCAGACGCTTGACGAACTCTTTCTGGGGACCCTCTTTGAGTGCTTTTTTGGCGGCCTCTTTCTCCTCTTTGGTGGCGTCGGCGGCCAGTCCGCGGGGTTTGCCCTCCTCCTCGGCGTAGAAGCGGAGGTTTTCCAGAAGCATCACTTCGCCGGGTTTGAGTGCGGCGGCCATTTCGGCGGCTTTGTCACCGATGCAGTCGCCGGCGAAGGCTACGGGGCGACCGAGATTTTTTTCGACGGTCGAGACGATCTGCGAGAGCGAATATTTGGCGTCGTTGTTCTTTTTGGGACGACCGAGGTGGGACATCAGGATGACCGAACCGCCGCCTTCGAGCACACGTTTTACGGTGGGCATGGCGGCACGGATGCGGGTGTCGTCGGTTACCTCGCCCTGCTCGTTGAGGGGCACATTGAAGTCAACGCGGATGATGGCGCGTTTGCCGGTGAAATCGTACTTGTCGATCGAAATCATAACACTTATGAATTTAATGAGTTGAACTTGTTCTGTTTTATGCGGTTTGCGGTGTAAAGTTACGAAAATAATCGCATGTTTGTTATTCGCGTAACAAAAAAATGTGCCACGACGTGATTTTTCGTGATTTTTTGCGGCGGACCTGGCGGCCGGTTATCTTTCTGTCTGCTTGCGGCCGGCTCCCGTTTGACGGCGGTCGGTGCCGGGGGTCCGGGGCCCGTCCGTTCATCAGCCTCTTTGCCCGGGGAGGCGGACGGGGTTACTGCAACGAGAAACGCTGACGGACGATCTGCTCGACGAAAGCGACCGTGGCGTCGATCCCCAGCAGCGAGGTGTCGATGCACAGATGGTAGGAGGCGGAGGCGCCCCAGGTTTTGCCCGTGTAGTAGTTGTAGTAGGCGGCGCGGCGACGGTCGCCCGACTCCATGATGCGGTCGGCCTCCTGTTCGGTGCAGCCCTCGCGGCGCATGATGCGACGGCGGCGGTCGGTGTCGGAGGCGGTGAGAAAGAGGTCCAGACGGTTCCGGTGGTCACGCAGGATATAGTCGGCGCAACGGCCGATGAAGATGGCCGGTTGCGTTGCGGCCAGCGAGCGGATGGCGTCGCTCTGGATCTTGAAAAGTTCCTCCTTGCCGATGCAGTTGGCGCGTCCGTAGCTGGTGCCGGCAAAGGGGAGGTAGGAGTTCAGGAGCCCGCCGAAGAGGCTGCCGCGGTTTTTCTCGTCGGCACGTTCGAAGAATTCGGCCGCGATGCCGCTCTGTTCGGCGGCGACGTTCAGCAGCCGTTTGTCGTAGACGGGGATGCGGAGGCGTGCGGCCAGCTGTTCGGCCACCTCGCGGCCGCCGCTGCCCAGCTGGCGGCCTATGGTGATGATGTAGTCGGGGGTCATGGCTCGAGGGTGGGTTTTTGACGGTTGAACTTGCGGTAGAGCTGCCAGAGCATCGTGCACGAGACGATCGTGGCCAGCAGGTCGGAGACGGGGAGCGAGGCCCAGACGCCCGCCACGCCGAACCGGAGGGGGAGCAGCAGGAGCAGCGGGGTGAGGAAGAGGATCTGACGGGTCATCGAGAGGAAGATGGCCTGACGTGCCATGCCGAGGCTCTGGAAGAAGTTCGTGGCGACCATCTGCGCGGCGACGATGGGGAGCATCGAGGTGATGATCCGCAGACCGCGTGCGGCCGATTCGATCAGCTCGGGGTGGCTGGTGAAGGCGGAGGCCACTAACCGCGGACAGCACTGCCCGACCAGAAAACCGCACGTGTTGACCGCCACGGCGCAGAGCAGCGTGCGTGTCAGGGCGCGGTTGACGCGGTCGTACTGTCGTGCGCCGTAGTTGTAACCGACGATGGGCTGCATGCCCTGGTTGAGTCCCATCACGATCATGATGAACAGAAAGACGATGCGGTTGGCGATGCCGAAGGCGCCGATGGCCAGGTCGCCTTCGTATTTCCGGAGTCCCGTGTTGATCAGGATGACGATCATGCAGGCGGCGGTGTTCATCAGAAAGGGCGACATGCCGATCGAGATGATGCGGCTGACGATCCTGGCATTCAGTCCGAATGTGCCGCGTTGCAGATGGAGCAGTTCGCGCCGGTCGGAAAAGGTCCGCAGCTGCCAGGTCAGGGCGATCACCTGGGCCAGGATCGTCGCCACGGCGGCCCCGCGGATGCCCCATCCGAAGCCGTAGATAAAGAGCGGGTCGAGGATCGTGTTGATCACCACGGCCAGGATCGTGGCATACATCGCGCGGTCGGGATGGCCTGCGGCCCGCAGTACGGCGTTCAGACCGAAATACATGTGCGAGATGACGTTGCCCGCTAAGATGACGGTCATGTAGTCGCGCGCGTAGCCCACCGTCTGCTCGCTGGCGCCGAAGAATCCCAGAATCGGGGTCAGGAACGAGAGCGTGACGATCGAAAAGAGGATGCCGATCCAGAGGTTCAGCGTCACGACATTGCCCAGAATGCGGCGTGCGGTGTTGTAATCGTGCTGTCCGAGTTTGACGGAGAGGATCGTCGAGGCGCCGACCCCCACCATGGCCCCGAAGGCCGCCGCGAGGTTCATCAGCGGGAAGGTGACGGCCAGACCCGAGATGGCTAACGGCCCGACGCCCTGGCCGATAAAGATGCTGTCGACCATGTTGTAGAGCGACGAGGCGGTCATCGCGATGATGGCCGGCACGGCATAGCGGCGCAACAGCCGGCCGACGGGTTCGGTCCCCAGCTCGGTGGGAACGCGTTTTTGCCCGGCGGATTCGGCCTTCGGTCCGGCGGCCCCGCGATTTTGTTCGGCGGGTCGGTCCTTCGGCAGGTCGGACAGGTGCTTCTGTCCGACTGTTATGTGTTGTTCTTCAGTGTGTTGTTTCATGATTTAACGGTTCAGGACCAGGTGCGCGCGGATGGCGGCATGGTCGGAGATCGGGCGACCCTCCTCCGTTGCGGGCAGCACTTCGAAACGGCTGACCTGCCATTCGGGGCTGACAAAGATATAGTCGATCATCTCGCGTTCCTCTTCGGGCAGCCGGCCGAAGTCGAAGAAGGTCCACGGCGTACCCGCCGTTTCGGCGGCGGCGAGGTGGGCGCTGCGGAGGGTGCCGTCGGCCAGCACATGGGCCACCACGTCCGAATCGGGGGTGGAGTTGTAGTCGCCCGTGGCGATGACGGGGCGGTCGCCTTTCAGGGCGGCGATCCGCTCCAGCAGCAGCGAGATCCCCTCGCGACGGGCTACGACGCCCACGTGGTCGAGGTGGGTGTTGATGAAGAAGAGCTCCTGTCCGCCCTTTTCGCGCAGGATGGCCCAGGTGGCGATGCGCTCGCAGGCGCCGTCCCAGCCCTTCGAACCGACCGTTTCGGGGGTCTCGGAGAGCCAGAAGTTGCCGCTGTCGACGAGCGTGAAGCGGTCGCGGAGGAAGAGGATGGCGCTGTGTTCGCCCTTCTCGATGCCGTCTTCGCGGGCGATTCCCACGGCGTCGTATTGGGGCAGCAGGGCCTTCAGGTCGTTCAGCTGGTGGATCAGCAACTCTTGCGTGCCGCAGATATCGATGCCGTGCTCGGCTACGTTGCGGGCCACCATCTCCTTGCGGTAGCGCCAGTTGTCGAGGCTGTCGGCGGGGTTGTCGTAGCGCATGTTGAACGACATCACCTCCACTTCGACGGAGGAGGAGCAGCCGACGATCCAGAGGGCGGCCAACAGGGGTAGAAACTTCTTCATTGCGGGTCGATTTTTAAGTGTTTTTTTGTTTGTGTCTTTGCTTTTCCGTGTGCGGCTCCGGTCCTCTGTGGCGGGATGCCGGCCACCCGGTTTATCGTTCGGTCCGGTCCGCTATTGCGTGATCTTGACCAGCTGTTCGCGATAGGCCAGCAGGATCCGCGACTTGGAGACGAAGCCCTGATAGCGGTTTTCGCGGTCGACGACGGGGAGCATCCACGTCTGGTTCTGTTCGAAGCGCTGCAGGACGCTCTTGACCTGTTCGTGGCGCAGGATCTTGTCGGGGGGCTGGATCATGTAGTGGGTGATCCGGCGCCCGTAGAGGTCGGGCTGGAACATATCCTCGCGCAGGTCGTCCAGCTGCACGATGCCCAGCAGGTGGTCGAAGCTGTCGACCACAGGGAAGATATTGCGGCGCGCCGAGGCGATGATCTCCACCAGGTCGCCTAACGTGTAGTTCTCGCGGATGCGGATGAAGTCGGTCTCGGTAAGCTCCTCGAGCTTCAGGAAGACGAAGGCCGACTGGTCCTTGTCGTGGGTCAGCAGCTCGCCGCGCAGACGCAGTTGTTTGGTGTAGATCGAGTCGGGATCCAGCCAGTAGTCCACCGCAAAGGCGATGCAGGCCACGATCATCAGCGGGATGAAGAGCCCGTAGCCGTTCGACAGTTCGGCGATGAGGAAGATCGAGGTCAGCGGCGCATTCATCACGCCCGCCATCACGCCCGCCATCCCCACCAACGTGAATGAACGGATCGAGATGGGATCCCAGCCTAACCAGTGGACCGCCGCGGCGTTGTAGACCAGGGCCACGATGGCCCCCATGAAGGCCCCGACGAAGAGCGACGGCGCAAAGGTACCGCCCACGCCGCCCGCGGCATTGGTGGCCGACATGGCCACCACCTTGAAGAACATCGTCGCGATCACGAAGAGGATCACTACCCACTCCACCGTGCGGAAGCGGAAGAAGAGCGAGTTGTCGAACAGCTCCTCGGCGTGTCCGTGCATCAGCGACGTGAAACCCTCGTAACCCTCGCCGTAGAGGGGCGGGAAGATGAAGATCAGCACACCCAGAATCGCACCGCCCAAGGCCCAGCGCTTGTATACGCTGTCGATCGAGCGGAACCAGGCGCCGATGCGCGAGTTGACCGACGTGAAGTAATGGGACATCAGCCCGCAGCAGATCCCCAATAATATATATAGAGGTATCTGCCGCAGCACGAAGGCATCCGACGGGGTCAGCGTGACGGTGAGGATGGGGTCGAATCCGCGCAGCATGAAGGCCATCGTGGTGGCGGTGATCGAGGCGATGAGCAGCGGGATGACCGATCCGGCCGTGATATCGAGCATCAGGATCTCCAGCACGAAGACCACGCCCGTAATCGGCGCCTTGAAGATCGCCGCCAGGGCCGCGCCCGCGCCGCAGCAGAGCAGCAGCGTGGTCTGCCGGTAGTTCAGCCTGACAAACTTCGCCACATTCGACCCTATGGCCGCACCCGTCAGCACGATCGGGGCCTCGGGACCCACCGAACCGCCGAATCCGATGGTCGTGGCACCGCCCACCAGCGACGTCCAGCAGTTGTGCGGGGCGATGCGCGAGTTGCGGCTCGACATGGCGTACAGCACCCGCGTTACGCCCTCCGAGATGTTGTCCTTGACGATGTAGCGGACAAAGAGCGTGGCCAGGATGATGCCGATCACGGGGTAGATCAGGAAGAGGAAATGGGCCTCGTTCACAGGGAACCAGCTCACTAACGAGTGCTTGATCAGATGCAGCAGCACCTCGAAGATATAGGTGCCCAGACCGGCCAGAACGCCGATCACCACGGCCAGCACCATCAACACCTGGCGGTCGCTCAAATGTTTGGTCGAACGCAGGAAATAGGCGTAGAGTCGGTCTCTGTTTTTGAATAGTTTCATCGTGCGGTATTACCTTGTGCGGTGTCGCTTCGTGCGGCGTTGCCCCGGGCTTCGGCGTCCGAAGCCCGGGGAGGTGTTACAAATTCAGTGCCTTCTTGTAGGCCTCGGCCTGCGACGAGATCAGCTCGCGGTCGCCGAAGTAGTCGATGCGCATCGCACGGCGCACGTCGGCCAGGGTCTCTGCGGCTGCGGCGCGGGCCACGCGCGAACCCTCCTCCAGAACGGCATAGACCCCCTCGATGTCAGCCTCGAACTGGCGGCGACGGGCGCGGACCGGCTCCAGCAGGTCGTTCAGCACGGCGATAAGGAACTTCTTGACCTTCACGTCGCCCAGACCGCCGCGGCGGTAATGCTCCTTCAGGGCGTCGAGCGATTCGTATTCGGGCAGGAACTTCGCGAAGTGTTCCGGGGTCGAGAAGGCGTCCAGATAGGTGAAGACCGTGTTGCCCTCCACCTTGCCGGGATCCTGCACGCGCAGGTGGTCGGGGTCGGTGTACATGCCCATCACCTTTTTGCGCAGCTCTTCGGCGCTGTCCGACAGATAGATACAGTTGCCCAGCGATTTCGACATCTTGGCCTTGCCGTCCGTGCCGGGCAGACGCAGGCAGGCGGCATTCGAGGGCAGCAGGATCTCGGGCATGGTGAGTGTCTGGCCGTAGACGGTGTTGAATTTGTGGACGATTTCGCGCGTCTGTTCGATCATCGGCTCCTGGTCCTCGCCCACGGGGACGGTCGTGGCGCGGAAGGCGGTGATATCGGCCGCCTGCGAGATGGGATAGGTGAAGAAACCCACGGGAATGCCGCGCTGCTGGGTGGTGTCGCCCTCGACGGCCGACTCGCTGAAACCGCGCAGGGCGATTTCGGTCTTGACGGTCGGGTTGCGCTGCAGGCGCTGTACGGTCACGAGGTTCATATAATAGAAGGAGAGCTCGCACAGTTCGGGGACCTGCGACTGGATGAAGAGGGTCGTCCGTGCGGGGTCGAGGCCGACGGAGAGGTAGTCCAGGGCCACTTCGATGATGTTCTGACGGACCTTGTCGGGGTTGTCGGCGTTGTCGGTGAGGGCCTGGGCGTCGGCGATCATCACGAAGATGCGGTCGAACGCTCCCGAGTTCTGCAACTCGACGCGGCGGCGCAGCGAGCCTACATAGTGTCCCAAATGAAGTTTTCCGGTCGGGCGGTCGCCCGTGAGGATGATTTTTGCCATATTTTCAACTGTTTTTTATCCGTTTTCTCTGCAACAGGCCGCAACGGCCCATTATTCCGACAAAAATACAAAAATATGTGGGAGTCGTTGAAAAAACTTTGCGAGTATCACTTTTTTTTATACCTTTGCTTATCGGTATTTGTTTTTCGTTATGACTATTATCCAGCTTGAATATCTTCTGGCCGTGGCCAACTGCGGTTCGTTTTCGTTGGCGGCCGAGCACAGTTTCGTCACGCAGCCCTCGTTGAGCATGCAGATCAAGGCGCTCGAGGAGGAGTTGGGCGTGGTGCTTCTGGACCGCACCAAGAAGCCCGTGATCCCCACCGAGGCCGGCGAGGCCGTCCTCGAGCGGGCCCGCGAGACCCTGCACGCCTATCACCGCATCGGCGAGGCGGTGGCCGAACTGAAAGGCGTCACGTCGGGCTCTCTGCGTCTGGGGGTGATCCCCACCATCGCGCCCTATCTCCTGCACCGGTTCATTCCTGCCTTTACGGCCAACTATCCGCGTGTGGAGCTGGAAATCAGCGAGATGAAGACCCACGACATCATCGACGCCCTGAAGCACGACCGGCTCGACGCCGCGCTGGTGGCCGGCGGAACCTGCGGCGCGGGGATCAACGAGATCGAGTTGTTCAGCGACCGTTTCTATGCCTATGTGTCGCCCCGAAACCCCCTCTATGAGCGCACGAACATCCGTATCGAGGATATCGACCTGCGGGATCTGATCCTGCTGTCGCCCGGCAACTGTCTGCGCGACCAGATCACCGAACTCTGTCAGGCCAAGCGCGATGTCCCCTCGCATTTTACCTATGAGTCCGGTTCGCTCGACACGCTGATGCGGATCGTCGACTGCACGTCGTGTCTGACCGTGATCCCCGAGATGGCGATCGAATATGTCCCCGCCGACCGCCGCGACCGGATCAAACCCCTCCAGAAGGGAAGCTCCTATCGCAAGATCGTGATCGCCGTTCGGCGGACGTATGTGAAAAGCTCTATCATCAAAGCGTTGACCGAGACGATCCGGGAACACACCGGGGCTTGATACGACTGCGCTCGTCGGGGCGGGATCGGGACCCCGCCCCTTGCCGCGCGGGCGCTCCCCG
>CAZHMX010000087.1:0-7764 GCA_964533725.1 uncultured Alistipes sp.
CCAGCTTGAACGAGATCTCGTTCGAATCCACGGGGTGCATCTTGCCGTCGTAGATCACGACACGGATATCGCGGGCATAGGAGCCGGTCAGCGGGCCTTCATCCATCTTCTCCATGATACCTTTGAGGATGGCGGGCATAAAGCGGGCGTCGATGGCGCCGCCGACGATGGCGCTGTAATATTGCAGCTTACCGCCCCACGGCAGGTCGTATTCCTCTTTGTTCTTGATGTTGACGGTCAACTCGCCCTTGCCCGACACGCGATAGGTCTTGGGCTCGGGGATACCCTCGTAGTAAGGCTCGATGATCATGTGGACCTCGCCGAACTGACCCGAACCGCCCGACTGCTTCTTGTGACGGTAGTCGGCCTGGGCCACCTTGGTGATGGTCTCGCGATAGGGAATGCGGGGCGCGAGGAACTCGACCTCGAGCTTGTAGTCGTTCGAGAGTTTGTTCTTGAGGATGTTCAGGTGGTGTTCGCCCTGACCCTGGATGATGGTCTGCTTCAGCTCCTTGGAGTACTCGACCAGGATGGTCGGGTCTTCGTATTTGGCGTCGTTGAGCAGTTTGCCCAGCTTCTCCTCGTCGGCCTGAACCTTGGCCTTGACGGCGGCACGGTAACGGGGCTCGGGGAAGACGATCGGTTCGATCTGCACGGGGGTCGAGGGGGCGCAGAGGGTGTCGTTGGTCCGCGTAGCCTTCAGCTTGACGGTGCAGCCGATATCGCCGGCCGACAGCTCGGTCACCTTGATACGGTTCTTGCCGGCAACGGCGAAGAGCTGCGAGATCTTCTCCTTGTTGCCCGTGCGGGCGTTCAGCAACTCCATACCCTCGGTCACCTTGCCGCGGATGACACGCATATAGGAGATCTCGCCGATATGCTGCTCCAGCTGGCTTTTGAAGACGAAGGCCACGGTGGGCTGCTCGGCGTCGGCGACGATCGCGTCGGCGTCGGTCGAGACGAATGCCGGGGCCTTGATCGGGCCGGGGGCGACGTTGATGATGAACTCCATCAGACGCTTGGTGCCGATATCGCGTTTGCCGCTGCCGCAGAAGATGGGCATCACCTCGCGGTTGGCCACGCCGATCTTCAGACCGGCACGGATGTCGTCCTGGGTCAGGGTCCCCTTGTCGAAGTACAGCTCCATCAGGGCCTCGTCGTGCTCGGCGGCGATCTCCACCAGCTCCTTGTTCAGCTCCTCGGCGCGCTCCTTCTCGTCGGCGGGGATCTCCAGCTCCTCGCGGGTGCCGTTCTCGTCCTTGAAACGGTACATCTTCATCAGCAGCACGTCGATGAACGAGTCGAAGCCGGCGCCCTGGTTGACGGGATACTGCACGATGACGGGTTTCACCTGCGAGGCGGCCTTGATGGCCTCATAGGTCTGCTCGAACGAGGCTTTGTCGCCGTCCAGCTGGTTGATAAAACCGATAACGGGCTTTTTCAGCGCACGGGCATAGCGGGCCTGGATTTCGCTGCCGACCTCCCAGCCGTTCTGGGCGTTGAAGACCATGATGCCGACGTCGCCGACCTTGAAGGCGGAGAAGAGGTTGCCGCAGAAGTCGTCCGATCCCGGGCAGTCGATGATATTGAGTTTGCGATCCATGAACTCGGTGAAGAGGATCGTCGAGTAGATCGAACGCTTGTATTCGTGCTCGATGGCGGTATTATCCGACAGGGTGTTGTTGGTTTCGATAGCGCCACGACGGTCGATGACCTTACCTTCGTAAGCCATAGCCTCTGCGAGGGTGGTTTTACCGGTACCCGGGGCGCCGATCAGGACAATGTTTTTAATCTCTTTAGCTGAATAATTTTTCATATTCCGTTATGGTTTTAAGGTTTTTTGCACAAACGCACCTATAAAAGTACGTATTATTTTCGAAAAAACCATCATCCATTGCAAAAAAAACAGCAAAAACGCCCGATTTTTTATCTCCGTCCGTTTTGCGGAGGTTGCCGGCGCCTGTTTTTTAATTTCCGGAAGAAGCGCCGGACGGTCGGTCCCCGGGCTTGCACGGCGACCTGTCTCCAGTCCGACCCGCACCGAATCTCCGGGCAGGGGAATTTAGCGCGGGTCGACGTTGATCTGGAGCGTAACGGACTTGAAGCGGCCGCAGGCGAGGGTTTTGTCGATCGCTTCGCGGATCAGTTCGCGGGCCCGACGCATCGAGGCGCCGCTCTCGATCTTGAGCATCAGCGTAAGCAGATATTCGCCGCGGATGCGGTCGACGGGGGGCGGCGTGGGGCCCAGCACGCGGCTGCGGAACCGGAACCGGAGGGCCTCGGCCAATTCGCGGGCGGCCTGACGAAGCCACACGGGGTCGGAATGACGCAGCGTGAACTGAATCAAACGGGCATAGGGCGGATAGGTGAAGGCGCGGCGTTCGGCCAGTTCGCGACGGACCATCGCCTCGTAGTCGCCCGCGGCCACCTGCTGCAACAGCGGATGGTCGGGTTCGGCGGTCTGGATGACGACCTCGCCCCGTTCTCTGCGGCGTCCGGCACGGCCCGCCACCTGGGTAATCAATTGATAGGCCCGCTCGGCGGCACGGAAATCGGGCAGGTTGATGAAGTTGTCGGCGTTGAGAATCCCGACCAGCGCGACCCCCGCGAAATCGAACCCTTTGGTGATCATCTGCGTGCCGACCATCACGTTGCTGCGGCCCGTGTCGAAATCCTCGATAATCGCGCGGTAGGCCCGTTCGGAGGTCGCCGTGTCGCGGTCCATGCGGGCCACACGGGCCTCGGGCAACAGTTTCGAGATCTCCTCGCCGACCTTCTCGGTACCGAAACCGGCCGGTCCGACGGCCGGCTTGCGGCAGTGGGGGCAGCTTTCGGAAAAGGATTCCGTATGGCCGCAATAGTGGCAGACCAGACGGTTCGACGCTTTGTGCCACGTCAGCGAGACATTGCACTGCGGACACCGGGCCGTCCAGCCGCACGCCGTGCAGTGCACGAAAGGCGAGAACCCGCGACGGTTCTGAAACAGCATCGCCTGTCCGCCCGCCGCCAGGACCTCGCGCAGCCGGTCGACTAAATCCAGATTGAAATGGGTGCGGCGCTCGCCCCGTTTGACGGCGCGCAACGTATCCGAAAGGAGGATCCGCGGGGGGACCGAACCGCCGTAACGTTCCGTCAGCCGGGCCAGTCCGTATTTGCCCGTGTGGGCGTTGAGCCAACTCTCCAACGAGGGCGTGGCGCTGCCGAGCAACACCCGCGCACCCGCCAGCTGCGCCAGCACGACGGCGCTGTCGCGGGCCTGGTAACGAGGTGCGGTATCCTCCTGCTTGTAACCCGCATCGTGTTCCTCATCCACGACGACGAGTTGCAGACGGGTCAGCGGCAGAAAGAGCGCCGAACGTGCACCGACCACCAGTTCGCCCCCCTCCGAACGGCTCAAACGCAGAAAAGTCTCCGTGCGGCTTCGGTTGGTGAGCTTCGAGTGATAGGCCGTCACGCGGCTGCCGAACGTCCGCTCCAGGCGGTCGATCAACTGGGCCGTCAGCGCGATCTCGGGGACCAGCAGCAGCACATCGCCGCCGCGCGCCAACACTTCGGCCATGCGGTGGATATAGATTTCGGTCTTGCCCGATCCCGTAATGCCGTACAGCAGGGCGCAGGTCCTGGTCCGGAAGGCCTCGACGATATCGGCGTCGGCCTTTGCCTGCATCGGCGTCAGTTCGGGCAGCCGGAAGGTCTCGGCGCTGCGGCCCTCGATCGTGCGGGGATGGTCGAGACGGCGGATCAGCCCCTTTTTCACCAGCGTCGCCAACACGGCGGCATCGGCCCGCAACAGCCGGCGCGGCACCTCACCCGCGGCGGTTCGCTCTTCGGGCGGCGTGGCGACAAGTTCCAACAGCGCCGCATATTGTCGCGGGGCGCGGCGTTCCAGTTTTTCGAAAATTTTGTCCAGCTGCTGCTCGTCGGCAAGTTGGGGATCCGTCAAATAGTAACTCTCGGTCCGCGGCCGGTACTCCTCCGCCGTAAAGGCCTCCTCGTCTTCGGCACGGGGCTTCAGCAACGCGGGCAACGCCGCCCGCATCACCTCGCCGAGGGTGCAGAAATAATATTCGGCCATCCACTCCCACAGGCGGCGCTGGGCCTCCGGCAACAGGGGACGGTCATAGATGCGCCGGCGGATCGTGCGGATATTCTTGGCGTCGGGCCGCCGGTCGTGCAGCCGCCAGACGATTCCCGTGTAGAATTTGCCCGCATGCGCACCGAACGGCACGGCCACGGCATCACCCTCGACGACGGTCAGTGCAGGATCGACGGCAAAGGTAAAGACGGCGTGTGCCAGCGGCAGGACGACATCGGCAAAACAGGGCATCGGCTGTGTTCGGTTTTCGGCCGTTTCTTTTCGGCCAATATGGTTTCTTGGCTGTTCCGGGAACCTCGGTCGCTTCTTTTTTTCGCGTGCACCGGGATTGCCGGCTCTATCTCATTTTGCGACCGGGTTCATCTTCGGCCGCAACTTTCAGGAATCTATTTCGTTTTCGGCGGCGGATCAGATCTTGCCCAACTGGCCGAAGCCCTGGCCGTAGACGCCCACGACGCTGCCCACGGTGATAAAGGCGTTGGGATCGACCGAACGGACCACCTTCAGCACCTGCGAGATCTCGCGTTTGTGGCAGACGCAGACCACCACCTTCGACGGCACCTTCGAGTACCAGCCCATGCCGTCCAGCATCGTCACGCCGCGGTTGGCCTGACCGACCAGCGCGTCGGCCACAGCATCGTAGTGCTTGCTCATGATCATGATCTGGCTCGACTGGCTGTTACCCGCCATCAGCAGGTCGACCGTGTAACCGAATACGGCCGTAAGGATATAACCGTAAATGACGGTGCTCACGCTGTACCCTACCAGCAGAGACGAACCGATGATCAGAAAGTCGCTGCACATCACGACGTTGCCGTAGCGCACGGTCTTGTATTTGTTGATCGCCACCGCCACGATATCCACGCCGCCGGTCGATCCGCCCTGCTTGAAACAGAGCGCCACGCCGAAGCCCGCCAGCACGGCACCCATGATCACCAGCAGGATCGCCTCGACCTGGAAGAGTCCCTCGGGCGGCAGCACCTCCTGCCAGAAGTTCATCGCGAACGACAGGAAACAGATCGAGATGATGGTCTTGATGCCGAAGTTCCAGCCCACGATGAAGCCCGCGAACAGCAGAAGTGCGGCGTTGATGACAAAGATCAGCGTACCGATCTTGACATCCAGGCCCAAGGTGGTCTCCAGCACCTTGGAGAGCACGAGCGACAGACCCGCCGCGCCGCCGCCGACACCTTTTGCCGGCATGATGCAGGCCACCCAGCCGAAAGCGTAGCAGAACATACCTACGGCCATCAGGAAATACTCCTTGATGCCGATAACCCATTTGTTGTTGAGCAGTTGCATAGGTTTGCAGTTTTTAGTATACAAACATACGAAATAATTTTCATTCTTCGACCCTTCGCGCCGCAATTTTTCCCGCCCGCCCGCGTATTTTAAGAGGTATGGCGAAGATCGGATGGTTTATTTTATCGAAAAACGATAATTATTTTTTGAAAATCGAATTTTTTATTTTATCTTTGCCTCATAAAATACGCACCATGGAGACTTCGAAGAGCAAAAACGAAACCGCGAAGGAGCGAGAAGGGCAAAACGTTCGAGGCGAACGGACAGGACGGACCCGGAGGGACCGGAAAAAACGGACGGAACGGACGAAACAGACGGAACACGCGAAAAGATTACGGAGCGGCCGTCGGACTGGCTGCCGGCACCGTGGTCGGGATGGCGACCGGACAGTTCGCCCTTTGGATCGGCATCGGAGTTTGCCTGGGACTCTGCTGGAGTCTGACGGTTCGCAAAGACAAAAACGGGAACAAAAACAATAAAAACGAATAGATTATGAATTTCGGTAAAACATTTCTGGCTGCCCTGCTGGCCTTTGTGGCGGGCAGCGTGGCAACCACCCTGCTGTGGATTATGTTTTGGGTCGCTTTGGCCGGCGCTTTGGGCGGCAGCACGCCGACGGTCGAGAAAAACTCGATCCTCAAGATCGATCTGGCCGAGGGCATCGTCAACGCCCCCTCCGCCAATCCCTTCGACAACTTCGACTTTATGACGATGGAGGTAAAGAAGGAACTGACCCTGATGAAGGCCCTGCGCGCCATCGAGGCGGCTGCCGGCGACGACCGCATCAAGGGTATCTATATCCGTACCGCAGCCTCGTCGCCCGTCACGTCGCTCGCGGCGATCGAGGAGCTGCGCAAGGCCCTCGGGGAGTTCAAGCAGAGCGGCAAGTTCGTGGTGGCCTACAACGAGGTCTACGGACAGGGCGGCTATTATCTTGCTTCGGTGGCCGACAAGGTCTATATCTATCCCGAAGGCGGTCTCGACTGGCACGGCATGGCGGCCAATGTCCCCTTCTTCAAGGGCCTGTTCGACAAGATCGGCGTCAAATACGAGATCTTCCGCCCGACGGTCTGCACCTTCAAAAGCGCCGTCGAACCCTATTTCCTGACCCGGATGTCGGACGACAACCGCAAGCAGATGCAGCGCATTGTCGACTCGATCTGGGGGACGATCTCGGCCGCCGTAGCCGAGGCCCGCGGGATCGAACCCGCCGCATTGCAGCGTTTGGCCGACGAACTGTCGGTCGCCACGGCCGATGACGCCGTGAAATACGGTCTGGCCGACCGGATCCTCTACGAGGACGAGATGGAGGCCGTATTCGACGAGTTGGGCGTGAAACGCAACCGCGACGACCGTCACAACATGATCACCCTCTCGACCTATGCCGCACAGGTAACCCCCGACGTCAAGAGCTATTCGGCTCCGCAGGTAGGTGTGGTCTATGCCGACGGCGCGATTGTCGACGGCGAAGGTTCGGGCAAGGAGATCTACGGCAACACGCTCGCCGCGACGCTCGCCAAAGCCCGCCGCGACGAGGAGATCAAAGCCGTAGTGCTGCGTGTCAACAGCCCGGGCGGCAGCGCGCTGGCATCGGATGTGATCTGGCGCGAGATGGAACTGCTGCGGGCCCAAAAACCCGTGATCGTCTCGATGGGCGACTATGCAGCCAGCGGCGGCTATTATATCTCGTGCGGCGCCGACGCCATTGTGGCCGATGCCACGACGCTGACGGGGTCGATCGGTGTTTTCGGCGCCTTCCCGGTCGTAGGTGACCTGATGGAGAAGAAGTTGGGCATCACGGTCGACGGGGTGAAGACCGCCGCATCGGCCGACTTCGGCCAGAGCTTTATGGGTCTGGGTGTAGTCCGTCCGTCGACCCCGGCCGAGCGGGCCTTCATCATGCGCAGCATCGACCGCGTCTATGAGACCTTCACCGGCAAGGTATCCGCCGGCCGCAACCTCCCGATCGACAAGGTGTTGCAGATCGCGGGCGGACGCGTATGGTCGGGTGCCGATGCCATGGAGAACGGTCTGGTCGACGCCACGGGCGGTCTGAAGGAGGCCATCGCCGTAGCCGCCGACAAGGCCGGCATCGCCGACAACTTCGGGATTACGGAGATCATCGAGGAGCAGGACGGCTTCGCAGCGCTCTTCTCGTCGATGAACGCCCGGCTGCAGGCCCGTCACGAAGCCGACGCTTTGGGCGAGATCTTCGGCCTGTACACCCAAGCCCGCGAAATGCTCAAGCAACAGGGGATCCTGATGTATTGCCCTTATTCGGTAACGCTTCAATAGTCTTGACTCATCGGGGTTGATACGACTGCGCTCGTCGGGGCGGGATAGGACCCCGCCCCTTGCCGCGCGGC
>CAZHMX010000088.1:0-7650 GCA_964533725.1 uncultured Alistipes sp.
ATACAAATTTGCGTATGTCAAATTTATTTTGTAACTTTGTACTATATTGTAGTAGGACGACCTGCGCCAGAGCGTGCAGAACGCCACCTACAAGCAGAAAGACCCGCTGTTGATCTATAAATTCGAGTCGTACGGCCTGTTCGAGAAGATGCTCAAGCAGATCAACCGCCAGGTGCTGACCGTACTGAACAAATCCTACGTCCCCGTGCGCGAGAACACGGCCGACGACGTGCAGCGCGAGCGCGAACAGAAGTCCAGGGTCGACGTCAACAAGTTGCAGGCGTCGCGGATGCAGGCCGCGGCCCAGGCCGGTCAGGCCGAACGGCAGAAGACGATGCCCGTGCATGCCGAAAAGAAGGTCGGCCGCAACGATCCCTGCCCCTGCGGCAGCGGCAAGAAATACAAGAATTGCCACGGTAAAGGGATGTAACCGATGACCTACGAGGAAAACAAGCAATATCTGCTCGACCAGCGCTACCTGCGCATGGCGCGCGTGTGGGCCGAAAACTCCTACTGCGTGCGCCGTCAGGTCGGGGCCTTGATCGTCAAGGACAAGATGATCATCTCGGACGGTTACAACGGCACCCCTTCGGGTTTCGAGAATATCTGCGAGGACGAAAACGGCATAACGAAACCTTACGTCCTGCACGCCGAGGCCAACGCCATCACGAAGGTGGCCAAAAGTGCCAACAACTGCAACGGTTCGACCCTCTATATCACCTCGTCGCCCTGCATCGAGTGTGCGAAACTGATCATCCAGGCCGGCATTCGCCGGGTGGTCTACAGCGACAGCTACCGTTTGGAAGAGGGTCTCGAGTTGCTCCGCCGCGTGGGCATCGAGTGCGTCCATGTGCCCATCGAATAGATCCGATCGCAGATCGTAACGCTCCGGGGGCCCGTTTGCGGGTCCTCGGAGTCTGTTTTTCGGCTGCTTATGTGTACATTGCTTCGCCGAAGATACTCCCGCTCGGCAAAAGCAAATCATGAATTTGCTTTTGCGCCCGCTTATGCGTACATTGGCTTCGCCGAAGATACTCCCGCTCGGCAAAAGCAAATCATGAATTTGCTTTTGCGCTCGCTTATGCGTATCTTTGCAACAATGAAACTGGTGAAGGCTAACATAGAGCAGGTCGGGCGGATTATGGAGATCGTCGAGCAGGCACGGCTGCTGTTGCGGCAGTCGGGATCCCCGCAGTGGCAGAATGGCTATCCGCAGGCTGCGGATATCGAGGAGGATTGCCGGCGACAGATCGCTCATATCATGCTCGACGGAGACGAAATCATAGCCTATGGCGCCGTGATCTTTACGGGCGAGGCGGCTTACAACGCGCTGGAAGGCAAATGGTTGAGCGACCGGCCGTATGTGGTGCTTCACCGGTTGGCCGTGGCACAGGCAAGGCGCGGGCAGGGCGTGGCCACGCGGTTCTTCGAGGCGGTGGCACGGATGGCCGCAGCACGCGGAGTAGAGAGCTTCCGCGTCGACACCCACGAGATGAACCGGATCATGCGGCACACGCTACAGAAATTAGGCTTCACCTGCTGCGGCACGGTTTGGTACGACGGCTCGCCGCGGCTGGCCTACGAACGGATGCTTAAACCATAAACCCCATGGAAAACAGTCGGTTCTTGCTGGCCGCACCGACCTCGGGAAGCGGCAAAACGACCCTCACGCTGGGATTGTTGCGGGCATTTGCACGGCGCGGCCGACGGGTGCAACCGTTCAAATGCGGACCGGATTACATTGACACACAGTATC
Source organism: uncultured Alistipes sp. (assembly GCA_964533725.1). Lineage (GTDB taxonomy): Bacteria > Bacteroidota > Bacteroidia > Bacteroidales > Rikenellaceae > Alistipes. Next base: position 1,757 of record CAZHMX010000088.1, read on the forward strand.
ATACATTGGCCTGCGGGCATACGAGCGTCAACCTCGACGCCTTTATGGCCTCGCCCGAAGTCCTTCGGCACTCCCTGCTGAAATATGGCGCCGGGGCGGATTGCTGCATTGCGGAGGGGGCGATGGGGCTTTTCGACGGCTATGCCGCGACGGACGACCGCGGATCGGCGGCCGAGGTGGCGCGGATACTGGAGCTGCCGGTTATTCTGGTGGTTGACGCACGGGCGATGGCTTTTTCGGCGGCGGCATTGCTGCACGGGTTTGCGTCGTTCGATCCGCGTATCGAGATCGTCGGGGTTATATTTAACAAGGTGTCGTCGGTCACCCATTACGAGCGTTTGGCGGCTGCCGCCCGCACAGCGGGGATCGAACCGTTAGGATATCTGCCTAAAAGCGAAGTATTTGCCACACCGTCACGCCATCTGGGGCTTTCGCTGGAGCACCTGGAAGCCTTCCGCCCGGCCCTCGAAGCGGTGGCCGATGCCGTCGAACGGCACGTCGATCTGGAGCGTATCGAGACACTCACCCGCCGGCCGCACGCAATCGCCGCGCAGCCCGGACCCTGCCGCCCGGACACCTCGCGCCGCATCGCCGTGGCGCAGGACGAGGCCTTCAACTTCATCTATCGCCAGACGCTCGACCGCCTGGCGCAACTGGGTGAGGTGGTGACCTTTTCGCCGTTGGCGGACAGTGAGATGCCTGCGGCGGATCTGCTCTATCTGCCGGGCGGCTATCCCGAATTCTATCTCGACGTCCTGTCGCAAAACGGGTCGATGCGCCGGTCGATCGCGCGTTACGTGGAGGCGGGCGGACGGACGATTGCCGAGTGCGGCGGGATGATGTATTGCTGCCGGGCGATCCGCGACGTGGAGGGTCGCCGTTACCCGATGTGCGGGTTGTTGCCGTTAGAGGCCACGATGGAGGGGATGCGGCTGCATCTGGGGTTGCGTGAGGTGGTGCTGAACGGGCGACGGCTCCGCGGACACGAGTTCCACTATTCGCGGATCGAAGGCGACTGTCCCTCGGTGGCCGAGCAGTTTTCTGCGCGCGGCGAGCGGGTGGCGACGCCGATGTATCGTTACCGCAACCTTCTGGCAGGGTATACGCACCTGTGGTTAGCCGAGATAGATCCGTTCGAACTATTTGAATCATAGAGATTTATGGGAAAGATATACACACGATCGGGCGACCGGGGAGAGACGGGGCTTCACGGGGGAGCGCGCGTGGCGAAGGACGATCCGAGGATCGAGGCCAACGGCGCTTTGGACGAGTTGAACTGCCATGTGGGGATGGTGCGGACACTGCTGGCGCCGGACGATCCGTGGCAGGAGGGACTGCGCGCCGTACAATGCGAACTGATGGTGGTGATGAGCCGTGTGGCGACCCCTGAGGGGGTGGAGAATCCCCGGGCGCTGAACCCCGACGCGGTGGCCGATTGCGAAGGGTGGATCGACCGCCTGCGGGCCGGATGTGCCGACACGGGGTGGTTTGTGCTGCCGGGCGGGACTCCGTTGGCGGCGTGGCTGCAACTGACACGCACGGCGGCACGGCGGGCGGAGCGGCGGCTGTGGACGCTGAACCGCACGGCACCTGTCGAGGAGGCGATAACGCGCTGGATCAACCGCCTTTCGGATCTCTTTTTCGTGATGGCACGGGTGGCGGTGCAGCGTTCCGGTCTGCCGGAGGATTATTGGGAAACGTTTCATTATAAACGGGTTGTAAAAAATGGATAGACTCTCTGCGGTGATGTTTGCCGGCACGGGCAGCGATGTGGGCAAGAGCATTCTGGCGGCGGCTTTCTGCCGTATTTTCTTGCAGGACGGCTACCGGCCCGCTCCGTTCAAAGCCCAAAACATGGCGCTCAACTCCTTTGTCACGACCGACGGACTGGAGATCGGACGGGCGCAGGCCGTGCAGGCCGAGGCGGCGGGAATCCCCTGCGAGTCGGATATGAACCCCGTGCTGCTGAAACCCTCGTCGGATCAGACGTCGCAGGTGGTGCTGAACGGCCGGGCGGTGGGCAACCGTTCGGCATGGGAGTATTTTCGCGGTGCGGGGCACGAGGAGCTGCGCGCGGAGGCCTGCAGGGCTTATGACCGGCTGGCGGCGCGGTTCAATCCCGTGGTGCTGGAGGGCGCTGGGAGCATCTCGGAGCTGAACCTGCGCGAAAAAGATTTCGTGAACCTTCCGATGGCAGCCTACGCCGATGCCAGGGTCGTTCTGGTGGCCGACATCGATCGCGGCGGGGTCTTCGCTTCGGTTTACGGGTCGATCATGTTGCAGCCGGAGGAGGATCGGAAGCGGATCTGCGGAGTGATTATCAATAAATTCCGGGGTGATCTGCGACTTTTCGACGACGGGCGCCGCATGCTCGAGGAGCTGTGCGGCATACCGGTGCTGGGAGTGGTTCCCTATTTCAGGGATATCCATATCGAGGAGGAGGACTCCGTGTCGCTGACCTCGAAACGTATCGCGGCCGAAGCGGGACGGGTCAATATCGCGGTGGTGTTGCTGCGTCACCTCTCCAATTTCACGGACTTTGCGGTGCTGGAGCAGGATCCGCGCGTGCACCTCTATTATACGAACAACGTCGAGGAGCTTCTCAAGGCCGATGTCATCATCCTGCCGGGCAGCAAATCGACGTTGGACGACCTCGCAGAATTGCGGCGCAACGGCTGTGCGCAGGCGGTGGTCAAGGCCCATCGCAACGGGGCGCAGATCATCGGCATCTGCGGCGGCTACCAGATGTTAGGACGCGAAGTCTGTGATCCTCAAGGGGTCGAAGGGGCGATCACCCGTCTTCCGGGTTTGGGATTGCTGCCGATACGCACCGAAATGGCGGGCGAGAAGGTGACCCGGCAGACCCGTTTCCGGTTGATCGGCTCGGACGAGGAGTGCCGCGGTTACGAGATCCACATGGGGCGCACCGAACCGCTGGCCGCAGTGCAGCCGCTGGCCCGCACGGAACGCGGCGACGAGGAGGGTTGCGTTGCGAAGGGCGTTGCGGGGACCTATCTCCACGGCATTCTGGACAACAGCCCCTTCATTGAACGGATCCTGGCGCCGTATGCCGACCGCCTTGCCGAACGGCCGTTCGACTATACCGCTTTCAAGGAGGAACAATACGACCGTCTGGCCGACCACGTACGCCGCCACGTCGATATCGAAAGGCTCTATAACTTGCTCAAACCATGATCGAAGGACACGGCGACGACCGCCACAACTACGGCCCGATCAGTGCCGATTTCAGTTCCAATGTCCCGGGCGGCATCGACCACTCAGGGCTGTATCGAGCACTCGCACAGCGACTTGCGCTCATCGAACATTATCCCGAGCCCGAACCCTATCGCCTCGAAGCGGCTTTGGCCCGGGCACTCGGCGTCGATCCGCGCGCAGTGATCGTGACCAACGGCGCAACCGAAGCCATCTATCTGGCGGCACATCTCTTTGCCGGGGCGCGGAGCGGGATTGTCGAACCGACCTTTGCCGAGTACGGCGACGCCTGCCGGCTCTACGGCCACCGGATCGCGGATCTGGCCTCGCCCTACGATCCCGAAGGGTTTCAAACCCTGTGGTGCTGCAATCCCAACAACCCTACGGGCTTGACACTCGACCGCGAACAACTGATACAAACAATTGATCGTCAAAAAGATATGGTTTTTCTAATCGACCAGTCCTATGCAGTCTTTACCCCGCGGCCCGTCCTGACGGCGGCCGAGGCGGCGGCGCGCGAGAACTTGATCCTCTTCCATTCGATGACCAAACATTACGCGGTTCCGGGGCTGCGACTGGGCTATCTGACCGCCTCGGCCGGGCTGTGCGAACGGCTGCGACGGCTGCGTATGCCGTGGTCGGTCAATGCGCTGGCCATCGAAGCGGGGCTTTATCTGCTGCAGAACGGCGTCGACGGACCCTCGCTGGCGGCCCTGCTCGACGAAACCCGCCGTCTGGCCGGGGCGCTGCAAGCCACAGGGCATTTCAGGCCCTACCCCACCGACACCCATTTCATGACCGTCGAGATTCTGGGTTCGGGTACGGCGGCCGAGTTAAAAACGTGGTTGGCACGCGAACACGGCATTTTGATCCGCAATGCCGGGAATTTCCGCGGTCTGGGTCCCCGGCATTTCCGTATCGCCACGCAGACCCCGACCGAAAACGACCGTTTAATCGAAGCCTTAAACCGATGGAAACCGGAATATTAGTCCTCTCTTACGCCTTTGCCGCGCTCTTTTTTCTGCTCCATGCGCCTCTGCTCTGGGGGTGGATTCTGGATCGCTGTTTCGGCGATCCTGCGGCTTTGCCTCACCCCGTAGTAGGCTTCGGCCGATTGATCTCGGCGGGCGAGCGTGCCTTAAACCGGGGTCGGCACAGACGGCTGAAGGGCGGCATGCTGGCGGTCGGTCTGATCGCCGCGACGTACGGGGTGACGTGGGGGCTGCTGCGGCTGTCCGCGGGGTGGCCTGCGGCCTATACAGTCGTTAGTATCGTATTGATATTCTATTCATTGGCTGGCGAAACCCTGATCCGCGAAGTACGCGAGGTCTTCCGCGCCGTCGACCGTTCGGTGGAGGAGGGGCGCCGGCAGGTAGGTCGCATCGTCGGTCGCGACACCTCGGCCCTGACGCCGCAGGAGATCCGTACGGCCGCCCTCGAGACGCTGGCCGAGAATTTGAGCGACGGCGTCGTGGCACCGCTCTTCTGGCTGGCCGTATTGGGAGTTCCGGGGATGGTGGCCTACAAGATGGTCAACACGCTGGACTCGATGATCGGTTATCGCACCGACCGTTACCGCCGTTTCGGCACGGTGGCGGCCCGCATCGACGACGTGGCCAACTTCATCCCCGCCCGTCTGACGGCCCTTTGTATGGTGATTGCAGCCGGCCGCCCGGACCTTGCAGGGTTCGTTCTTCGCAACGGACGCCGCCACGCCAGCCCCAACTCGGGTTGGCCCGAAGCTGCCTTGGCCGGGATCCTCGACTGTCGGTTCGGCGGCACGCACGACTACTTCGGGCAGGCGGTCTACAAACCCCATATCGGCACCCATCTCCGTCCGCTGACCACCGCCGACGCCGAGCGGGCCATCCGAATCAACCGCCGCGTCGAGTTTCTGGCGGTGATAGTTGTGCTGGCGTGCGAGTTCTTTCAAATTTTTTTATAATTTTGCGGCGCTAAACAGCTTGGGTATGGATTTTATTACTTGGATCGACTATATCGGCACCTTCGCCTTTGCCATCAGCGGTATCCGTCTGGCCGCCGCCAAACGGTTCGATTTGTTCGGCGCCTACGTCGTGGGGTTTGTCACGGCGGTAGGTGGCGGCACGATGCGCGACGTGCTTCTGGGTTACTCGCCTTTTTGGATGCACAACATTGATTATGTGGTGGTTTCGCTGCTGGCGCTGCTCTTCGTCATCATCTTCCGCCGTTATGTCGTGCGGCTGAACAACACGTTTTTTATCTTCGACGCCATCGGTCTGGGTCTCTTTACGGTCGTGGGCATCGAGAAGAGTCTCGCGGCGGGTTTCCCGATGTGGGTCGGCATCGGCATGGGTACGATGACGGGTGCCGCGGGCGGTATGTTGCGCGATATCTTTATCAATGAGGTGCCGCTGATCTTCCGCAAAGATATCTATGCCTTTGCCTGTCTGTGCGGCGGTTTGATCTATGGCGTTTGTCGTCGCTGGGGCGTGGCACCCGAGGTGATTCAGGTGACGGTAGCCCTGTCTGTGATCGTGATTCGCGTGCTGTCGGTGCACTTTAAGATCGGATTGCCGACGTTGCGCAGTGAGGATGATAAAAGACCGTAATCAAGATACAACTGCGCTCGTCGGGGCGGGATAGGACCCCGCCCCTTGCCGCGCGGCGCTCCCCGGTCCATTTGTTTTCTTGCGGGTGTG
>CAZHMX010000089.1:0-7485 GCA_964533725.1 uncultured Alistipes sp.
CCTTGGGCCCGTGGTCGGGCCCAGCCGGACGGGCGAACCCGACCAATAATGTTTTCTTGCGGGTGTGTATGTGTTTTATGCCCTGGAGGCGTGGCGTTGCAAACGCCCGCCCCCAGGGCATAAAACACATACACACCCGCAAGAAAACACATGGACCGACGAGCGCAACCGCTGTCAGAAAAGTTTTTTCTTGGATGTGGTAATCACAAAATCCTTCAAATAAAAGGGCTCGAAATAGGCGATATCCTCGGTACGTCCGGCGTCGAGATACTCCTGCGCCAGCCGGACCAACCCGCGGGCGGAGGGGGCCACATTGACCGCCTGTGCCCCTTCGAGCAGCGGCGCGCACTTGGCGGCACCGTTTCCGAAGATCACGAAGGGACGCTCGCCCGTTCGCCAGGAGGCGAAGCTCTGCTCGGTCACCACTTCGGCCGAGACTTCGGTCAGGGGCTGCCCGTCGCTGCCGAACACGGCCGTGTAGACCTCCATGCGCCGTGCGTCGACCATCGGACAGAGCCGGGCGCGCTCCCAGTCGTCGCAGGGCAGAATCCCCGCCTCGTAATCCTCGCGCGCCACCTCGACCAACGCATCCAGCGAGCCGACGGCCACCAACGGGATTCGCAAACCGTAACACAACCCCTTGGCGAACGACACGCCGATACGCAGACCCGTATACGACCCCGGCCCTTTGCCCACGGCCACGGCCTCCAGTTCGTCGGGCCGAATCCCCGTCTCGCGGAGCATCTCGTCGACAAATACGGCCACTTTGCGGGCGTGGTCGCGCCCCTCGTCGCTTTCGCGGAGCGACAGCAGACGGCCTCCCTCGGCGATGGCGACCGAACAGATGTCGGTACCCGTTTCTATGCAGAGTATTTTGCTCATATCCGGAATATTATCTGTAATTCTTTTTCACTTGATCCATTTCGCGACGGGCGTCATTGGCCTTCAGGTATTCGCGTTTGTCGTAACTCTTGCGACCGCGGCCGAGCCCGACGACGACCTTGACCAGTCCGCGTTCGTTGAGAAAGAGCCGCAGCCCGACCACCGTCAGACCGCGATCCTGCAGCGCCCGCTCCATCTTCGCGAGTTCCTTGCGGGTCAACAGCAGTTTGCGGTCGCGCTTGGGGGTGTGGTTGTTGCAGGTACCCCAGTTGTACTCGGCGATATTGACTCCGCGGATCCACAGCTCGCCCCGGTCGAAGTAGCAGTAACTGTCGGTCATAGAGGCCTTTCCCATGCGGATCGACTTGATCTCCGTACCGACCAGGACGATGCCGGCGGTCCACTCTTCGAGGATTTCGTAGTCGAAAGTCGCGCGTTTGTTGCGTACGTTTATTTTTTTATTGATCTCCATAGGCTGTTTCGGCACTTAATTTGTTTTGCAACGGTCAGAAAGAGGCGGAAAAGGGTAACTGTTTTTCTCTGTATCCTTTTACATAGTTTTACATCTTTCTGTTTATTTTTCTGTTTGCACACGCTGTCCGCCAGTCGGACACACCATCCGCCTCTTCGTCCGGGCGACCTTCGGGTCGTCCGGATTTTTCGGTTCGGGGGCATCGGGGCAGTGCAATGATCATACAATACGGTCCAGTTTTTTGGACAAATCCATCCGGATCTCGTTCAACTGCGAGATCCGTTTGAGCAGCTCGACGGAATCTTCGGCCGACTCCTCCCCGCCGTTGTCCTCCTTCTCGGCCGACGAAAGGCGCTCGGTCAGCTGAGCGATCATCTTGGTGATGATATCCTTCTTGTAGAGCATCACCGCGCGCGGAATCCCCACCGAGAGCAGTTCCTCGGCCGTCTCGACGTGAATATCGCGCGACCGCCAGATCGAACTCAGGATGTATTGCTCGTCGACCGACATCAGATCGATCGCCGCATCGCACACGGCGGGGTCGGGGTGGTTGACAAAGCGGTTGACGGGGATGGCCTGGCCCGCGAACTCCTTGCGGCAGGCGCTGTAGGTCTGCAGCAGCCGGTTGTAGACCTCGTTCTCGAAGCCGATCCCGTCGGCCTCCAGGTCGCCCAGGATCACCTCCGCCACGTTGCACTCCACGCGCTGGCGCCCGTCGTGCAGCTCGAACATCCGGTCGCCGTATTTCAGCAGATACATCAGCAGCTCGCGCTCGAGCGCCTCGGTGCTGCTTCCTGCGCGTGTGGATCCCAAACGGTCGCTGCCCGGACGCTCGACCAGCTGTTCCTCGCGCATGCGCCGGGGCATGCGGCGGATAAACTCCTCGGTCTCGCGGTCGCCGGCCGCCAGGGCCCGTTTGCGCGCCACCTCCGAGAGCAGCACCTGCTCGTCGATCTCCATGATCCGCGCGCACTCCTTGATGTAGACCGAGCGCTGGATCGAGTCGGGTATCTTGGTGATCGACTGCACCATGTCGGCGATCACGGCCGACCGTTTGATCGGGTCGGAGGAGGCCTCTCGCATCAGCGTGCCGGCCTTGAAGGTGATGAAATCCACCTCGTGGGTGCGGATGTAGTTCTGCACCTCGTCGGCCGTATGCGAGCGGGCGAACGAGTCGGGGTCGTCTTCGGGGGGCAGCGCGACCACGCGCACGTTCATCCCCTCCTGCAGGATCATATCAATACCGCGGATCGAGGCGTGAATACCGGCCGAGTCGCCGTCGTAGACCACCGTGATGTTGCGCGTAAAGCGGCTCAAAAGACGGATCTGCTCGGTGGTCAGCGAGGTTCCGGAGGAGGAGACGACATTTTCGACCCCCGCCTGGTGCATCGAGATGACGTCCGTGTACCCCTCGACCATGATGGCCACGTCCATCTGCTGGATGGCCCGCTTGGCGAAAAAGAGGCCGTACAGTTCGCGTTTTTTGCTGTATATATCGCTTTCGGGCGAGTTGAGATACTTGCCGACGTTCTTGTTGGTCCCCAGAATACGGCCGCCGAAGGCCACCACGCGCCCCGAGATGTTGTGCACGGGGAAGATCACGCGGTCGTGGAAACGGTCGAAGACTCCGCCGTCGCGCTCGCTGCGGATCGAGAGACCGGTCGAGAGCAGGAACTCCTCCTTGTAACCCGCCCGCAGGGCCGCCTCCGACATGGCATGATAGGAGGCCGAGCAGTAACCCAGCCCGAACTTGCGGATCGTGGCCTCGCTGAAACCGCGTTTCTGACGGAAGTAGGGGAGTCCCACGCTGATACCCTCGTCGCTGTTGTGCAGGTAGTCGGCGAAATACTCTGCGGCCCAGCTGTTGAGCATGAACATACTCTCGCGGTCGTCGTTGCGCCGCACTTCCTCGACCGACAGTTCCCGCTCCTTGACCTCGATGCCGTAACGCTTGCCGATGGTCTTGAGCGCCTCGGGATAGGACATGTTTTCGTGCTCCATGAGAAAGGTGACGGCATTGCCGCCCTTGCCGCAGCCGAAACATTTGTAGACCCCCTTGGCCGGCGAGACGACGAACGACGGCGTCTTCTCGTTGTGGAACGGGCAGCACGCGACATAGTTGACACCCTTGCGTTTAAGGGTGGCATAGTCGCCGATGATATCGGTAATGTTGACGGCGGCGTAGATCCGGTCTATGGTCTCCTGGTCGATCACGGGTACAAATACAGCCCACAAAGATAATCAATGTTCCGCAAAGAAAGGGCCTGCGGAGGGAGGAAAATTTCGATAATTTGCGTAACTTTGTCCGTGCGAACCAAACAGGGGTACGATGACAACGAAAAAAATCTTTTTGGCGACAGTCGCCGCGGCAGCCTTTTTTACGGCCGCGGCACAGACGCCGGTGCAACCTCCGGTTATGGGGTGGTCCAGCTGGAACAACTACCGCATCCATATCAACGAAGATCTGATCCGCCTGCAGGCCGAGGCGATGGCCTCGAACGGCATGCGCGAGGCGGGCTATACCTTCGTTAACGTCGACGACGGCTATTTCGGCGGCCGCGACGACGAGGGGCGTCTGCTGGCCCATCCGCAGCGTTTCCCGTCGGGCATGGAGGCCCTGGCCGACCGGATCCACGCGCTGGGGCTCAAGGCGGGGATCTATTCCGACGCGGGGATCAACACTTGCGGCTGCGGCTACGACCGCGACACGATCAGCGTGGGCTGCGGTCTGATGGGACACGAGTGGAGCGACCTCGGGCAGATGCTCGACGAATGGAACTACGACTTCATCAAGGTCGACTGGTGCGGCGGCCTGCAGCTCGGAGCCGACGAGGAGACCCGTTACACGCACCTGATCCACGTCGCGCGACAGATCAAACCCGAGGTGATCTTCAACGTCTGCCGCTGGAAATTTCCCGGCCGCTGGGTCGCCACGCAGGCCGATTCGTGGCGTATTTCGGGCGATATCGAGGCGACGTTCGGCAGCGTGATGCGGATCGTCGACCTGAATGCCGACCTCTGGCCTTATTGCACGCCCGGACACTACAACGATATGGATATGTTGCAGGTGGGCCGCGGAATGACCCCGGACGAGGACCGGGCCCACTTCTCGATGTGGTGCATGATGGTCAGCCCCCTGCTTGCGGGCAACGACCTGACGGCGATGTCGCCCGAGACCCTGTCGATCCTCACCAACCGCGAGGTGATCGCGCTCAACCAAGATCCGCTCTGCTATCAGGCACGCCGTTTGCGTGACGACGGCGACGAGGAGTTGTGGGCCAAGCCGATGATCCACACGATGAGCGGCGATGTGGCCGTGGCGCTGCTGAACCGCTCCGATACGGCGCGGGAGATCGCCTTCAGCCCCGAGGAGATCGGTCTCGACGCCTCGGCGGGCTATACGATGCGCGACCTGTGGGCAAAAAAGAGCTACGGGCCGACGACCGCCGGCCGACAGTCGTTCCGTGTTCCTTCGCACGGCGTGGTGGTGCTCCGGATCAAGGGCAAGGCCCGCTCCCACAATGTTTTCCAACACAAATAACCGCGTCTGACACCGCGGAAACAAAAGACTAAACCGGTGATTACCTACAAAAAACAGATCCTGCCGAACGGACTTACGGTTATCGTCAACCGCGACCGCACGTCGAAATTAGCGGCCGTAAACCTCATCTACCGTGTCGGGGCCCGCAACGAGGATCCCTCGCGCACGGGGTTCGCCCACCTGTTCGAACACCTGATGTTCCGCGGCACGGCGGCCGTTCCCGATTTCGACACCCCCGTGCAGCTGGCTTGCGGCGAGAACAACGCCTTCACGAACAACGACTACACCGACTTTTACATCACCCTGCCCGTCGACAATCTGGAGACGGCTCTGTGGTTGGAGAGTGACCGCATGACGGGCTTGCAGATTACCCCCGAGGCGCTCGAAACCGAGAAACAGGTGGTGATCGAGGAGTACAAGCAGCGCTACCTGAACCGTCCCTACGGCGACCAAACGGCCCTTCTGCGCGACTTGGCCTACAATGTCCACCCTTACCGCTGGACCACCATCGGCCTGACGCCCGACCACGTGGCAGCCGCCACGCTGGAGGAGGTAACGGCCTTTCATGCAACCTATTACCATCCCTCGAACGCCATCCTCTCCATCTCGGCCGACCTCGAGGAGGAGCGGATGCTGGCGCTGGCCGAAAAGTGGTTCGGTGCCATTGCCGACCGTCCCCACACGCCGCATACGATCCCGCAGGAACCCGCGCAGCTGGCGCCGCGACGCCTTGTGGTCGAGCGCGAAGTGCCCGCCACGACCCTCACGGTCGCCTTTCCGATGGCGGGCCGCAATACGCGCGATTTCCACCTCGGCGACCTGACGACCGACCTGCTGGCGGGCGGCGACTCCTCGCGGCTCTATGACCGTCTGGTGCGCGACCGCCACCTCTTCTCGTCGGTCAACGCCTACGTTACGGGCGAACTGGACCCCGGATTGTACGTCCTGACGGGCCGGCTGCTGCCTGAGACTTCGGAGCAGGAGGCCGAGGCGGCCCTGCTTGCCGAAGCCCGCGGACTCATCGGCACGGTCTCCGACTTCGAGCTGGAAAAGGTCAAGAACAAGTTCGAGGCCAACTGTCTCTTCGGCGAACTGAACGTAATGAACAAGGCGCTGAATCTGGGTTTCTACGAGCTGATGGGCGACCTGGAGGAGGTCAACGCCGAACCTGCGATCTACCGTTCGCTGACCCGTGGGGAAGTGGACGGTTTCTGTCGCAGAACGTTCGATATAAACCGCTCGAATACACTTGTTTACCGTGCTTTACCTCAAGTAAAATGAAACAGCCTGCTTTAACCGTTCCGACCCATGTCGATTTGCCCGAACCCGAGCGCCGGACCACCCGCAACGGCTGCCCGCTGTATCACTTGCGGGCCGACGATTTCGAGGTGGCGCGCGTGAGTTTCGTCTTCCACGCCGGCACGGCACACCAGCGCCGTCCCTTTGCCGCCAGCGCCACAGCCAACCTTCTGGCCGAGGGTTCCGCCCGCTCGACGGGTCGCGAGATTGCCGAACGGCTCGACTTTCTGGGCGCGTGGTACGGCGTGTCGATCGACCGCGACTGCGTCTATCTGAACTTCGCCTCGCTGACCCGGCTGCTGCCCCGGACGCTGGAGATTGCGGCCGAGATCCTGCTCGAGCCGGCCTTTCCCGAGCGCGAGGTGCGCACCTATGCCGACAACCGCCGCGAACAGCTCTCCATCGAGCGCCGCAAGGTCGATGTGGTGGCCCGCGAACGTTTCACGCAGGCGCTCTTTGGCGAGGAACACCCCTACGGCGTCACCTACAACGAGGCCGAATACGACACCCTCACCCGCGAGGATCTCGACCGGCACTACCGCCGTATGTATTTGGCCGACAACTGTTTCGCCGTTTGCAGCGGCCATCTGGAGCCCGAGCACCTCGACGCCGTGGCCCGCATCCTCGAGGCGCTGCCCGCACATCCCGTCGAGCCGCTCCTCTTTCCGCCCGTGCAGACCCTCCGCGAAGCCTTCGTCGCGCGTGCCGGGGCCGTGCAGTCCTCCCTCCGCCTGGGGCGGCTCCTCTTTCCGCGCTGTCATCCCGATTTTGTCGGCATGCAGGTCCTGGCGACCCTCCTGGGCGGCTATTACGGTTCACGGCTGATGACCTCGCTGCGCGAGGAGCGGGGGTATACCTACGGGGTGATGGCCACGATCGTCAACTTCGAACATGCCGGTTATCTGGCCATTGCCACCGACGTCGGTCGCGAGAATACGGCCGATGCGCTGGCCGTCTGTCGTGCCGAGATCGACCGGCTGCGTCACGAACGGGTCGGTGCCGAGGAACTCGAGATGGTCCGCCGCATGATGACCGGCGAGATGATGCGCATCCTGGACGGCCCCTTCGGCATCGCCGACGCCACGATCGAAAATATCCTCTGTCATACCGACAATGCCTCGATCGACCGCAACCTGCAAACCATCCGTTCGATTACCCCGGACGACCTGCAACGGCTGGCTTGTCAATATCTTGATCCCGAAGATATAGTGACGGTAGTTGCGGGGGAGGTTTGATACGACTGCGCTCGTCGGGGCGGGATCGGGACCCCGCCCCTTGCCGCGCGGCGCTC
>CAZHMX010000090.1:0-7439 GCA_964533725.1 uncultured Alistipes sp.
CGCCCGCGCGGCTGGGCCAAACCATTGGCCCAAGGAGCGCAGTCGCTGTCAATACTATTCCACGACCGTCATTTTCACCACCCGTACATCATGGACGGGGCGGTCGTAGGGGTCGGTTTCCACGCGCTGGATGGCGTCGACGACCTCCATACCTTCGAGGACTTCGCCGAAGACGGTATAGCTGCCGTCGAGATGAGGGGTACCGCCGAGGGTGGTGTATACTTCGCGCTGTTCGGCGGTCAGGGTGTCGGGACGGGCGAGGGTTTCGGTGCGGGCGCGTTGTGCGAGCACCTCGAGCAGGGCCTGCAGGCCGGCGGAGTCGCGCTGACGGCGGAGGGCCATCAGCTCGTCGCGTTGTTCGCGGCGCAGGCGGTTGAAGAGGTCGAGTTCCTGCTGCTGGAGCCGGCGGCGGTTCATGGCGTCGAGCTGGGCGGCGGTGAAGGGGTGACCGGTGACGATATAGAACTGGGCGCCGCTGGACTGCCTGTCGGGGTTGGTGTCGTCGCCTTCGCGGGCTGCGGCCACGGCGCCGCGCTTGTGGAAGTGCTTGGGATAGACGAATTCGGCGTCGATACGGTAGCCGACATCCCCGTCGCCGAGACGCTGGCCGGGGGCGGCGGTGCGGGAGTTGCAGTCGCCGGTCTGGATCATGAAGTCGTTAATCACGCGATGGAAGAGCACGCCGTCGTAATAGCCCTCGCGGACCAATTTCTCGAAGTTGGCGCGATGCAGCGGCGTATCGCCGTAGATCAGCAGGCGGATATTGCCCGCCGTGGTGGTCATATCGACCGTAAGGTCACCGCACGGCTGCGGCGTTTGACAAGCCGAAATCGTCATGGCTGAAAAGAGTGTTAAGAGGTTTTTTAATAACGTATTATCCATAACTTCGGGGGGCTAAAAACTTTTGCAGGCCCAAAAATAGTAAAAATTCGCGGAATCGCCGCCACCCGGCGAGGCTTTTTTGGCCTGCCGGACAGCGAAAAAACGGGAAAGACTTGCAAAAACGAAAAAAGTGTTTTACCTTTGCACTCCGCAAAATGTGTTTATAACAAATAAAAGATAAAGCTATGGCAATGAAAAGAACATTCCAGCCTTCGCGCCGGAAGAGAATCAACAAGCACGGTTTCCGTCAGAGAATGGCAACCGCCAACGGTCGTAAAGTTTTGGCAGCTCGTCGTGCCAAGGGTCGCAAGAAGCTCACCGTATCGGATGAGTCGACCTTCAAGTACGCTTAATCTTTCATCGCGACTACCACAAAACAGGCTGTCTAATTCACTTTAGACGGCCTTTTTGCACACCGGGAACCCGACTATGCTGCCGCCCGCTGCGGGTTGCAGCATAGCGCGTTTTACCGCCCGCCCGTTTCATCCCGACATGACACCTTATACCATAGAAATCTGCGCCAACTCCGTCGAAAGCGCCCTTGCGGCCCAGGAGGCGGGCGCCCACCGCGTGGAACTCTGCGCCGCCATGCCCGAGGGCGGCACCACCCCCTCTGCCGGAACGATCCTCGTAGCCCGCGAACGGCTGCACCGGACCCGCCTGCACGTGATCGTGCGACCCCGGGGCGGCGATTTTCTCTACAGCGAACCGGAACGCGAGGTGATCCTGAACGACATCCGCCGCGTCCGCGAGACGGGTGCCGACGGAGTAGTCGTGGGGGCACTGAACCGCGACGGCGACATCGACACCGCCTTCATGCGGCAGGTGATGGCCGAGGCGGGCGACCTGAAGGTGACCTTCCACCGCGCCTTCGACATGTGCCGCGACCCGCGGCGGGCGCTGGAGGAGATCGCGGCGTTAGGCATCGACCGTATCCTGACCTCGGGCCAGGAGGCGACGGCCGAGGCGGGCATCCCGCTGCTGCGCGAACTGGTCGAGGCGGCGGGCGACCGTGTGGTCATCATGCCCGGCTGCGGGGTCAACGCGCAGAATATCGCCCGCATAGCCTGCCGGACGGGCGCGCGGGAGTTTCACCTTTCGGCCCGACGCACGCTGCCGAGCGCCATGCGGCACCGCAACCCGCGGGTCTCGATGGGCGGCACCGTCCGTATCGAGGAGTACGGCCGCGAAGCCACCGACCCCGCCGCCGTACGCGCCGTCCTGTCCGCCCTGTCCCGGCTCTAAACCCGTTCCAACACGGCTCCAACCCCGCTCCAATCCCGCTCCCAGGGGCCCTGCAACCGCCGCCCGGGCAAAGGTTCCCGCCCGGCCCTGCTCCCAAAAGAGGATCCGCCAATCCGCCCGCCCTTCCGAAACCGCGCACGCCGCATGACCGTCGCCGGCCCATCTTTTTGGGCCGGAAGAGGGGGCGTACCGCCGGACCAGCGGGAAAAAGTGAGGACAAAGAGGGACTTTTTGGGTATTTATACCACTGTATAATAAAAGAGGAATGGCTACCTTTGCATGCGGAAAAATGTCTTCGAGAGAACAGAGATGGGAAAGTATTTCGATATGCTGATGGAGGATGTGCGGTGTCGCGAAGGGCTGAATGCCTGCATGAACTGCGGCGTCTGCACCGGGGTCTGTCCCGCGGCCGAGTTCTACAACTACGACCCCCGGCAGATCATCTCCACCGTACAGACACGCGACGACGAGGCCATCGAGGCGCTGATGAAGAGCGACACGATCTGGTATTGCGGCGAATGTATGTCGTGTCGTCCGCGGTGTCCGCGCGGCAATACCCCCGGGTACATCATCCAGGCCCTGCGGACCCTGTCGCAGAAACTCGGCTTCTTTGTCGAGAGCGAAAAAGGGCGTCAGCAACTGGCCCTCAAACGGACCATCGGCGACAACATCCTGCGCACGGGGTACTGCATCGTCCCCCGGCTCATCAAACCCGAACTCCATCCCGAACAAGGCACCGTCTGGGAGTGGATCTACAAAAACGACCGCGACCTCTTCGGCCGCTTCACGCCCGTCTACATGCGGCAGGGAGCAGGGGCCCTGCGCCGTTTAGACGAAGAGTCGCTGGACGAACTGAACCGTATCTTCGAGGTCAGCGGCGGCCGCGAGATGTTCGACAACATCGAGCGCCACTCCGACCGCAAAGCCCGCGAGATGGGATACGCCGAAGGGGCCGACCAACAATACATGATGGACGTTTTCCGCACAAACAGCAACGAACACTATTAGCCGATGGTAAAACGACCCAGCTGGAGAGAGTACCAGAAACAGATCGCCGACGACCGCTACTATTATGCGCGCAGCTGCATCCGGCAGAATTTCTTCCCGGGAAGCGAACGCGCCTTCATCGACATCTTGCAGCAGGATCTCGGGCGCGACCTGCTGGACGACCCCAAGCACTCCTCGTGCACGGGGATCGGCTACCACTCGGATATCGTGCCGCTGGCCACGACGATGACCGTCGTGGCACGGCAGTTCGCGCTGATGAACGAGGCCGGATACGAGAATTTCGTCACCTCGTGCATCACCTCGTTCGGCGTCTACACCGAGATTCTGGCCACGTGGAACGCCTTTCCCGAGACCGAGGAGCGCACGCGCGAAAACCTGCTCAAGGCCACGGGGCGCGAGTTCCGCAAGCCGGCGAGCATCGCCCACACCTCCGACGTGATGTTCCACTTCCGCGACCGGATCGCCGCACAGGCCCGACACCGGCTGGTCAACGTGCGCACGGGCGAACCGCTGCGCGTGGTGGAGCATATCGGCTGCCACTACGCCAAGATCTTCCCGAAGTCGGGGATCGGCGGATCGGAATTCCCCTACGTGCTGGCCGGGATGGTCGAGTCGTGGGGCGGCGAGTGCATCGACTACCCCGAGCGTCGCCACTGCTGCGGGTTCGGGTTCCGCAACTATCTGGTGCAGGCCAACCGCGGCTATTCGATCGCCAATTCGCAGAAAAAACTCGAGAGCATGGCCCCCTACCGGCCCGATTTCATCGTGGCCAACTGCCCGGGCTGCGCGATGTTCCTCGACAAATGGCAGTACACGATCGCCGAGATGAACGGAACGGTCTACGGCGCCGACGGCCGCGGCATTCCCGTGCTGACGTACGAGGAGATGGCGGGGCTGGTGCTGGGTTACGACCCGTGGGAGCTGGGGATGCAGATGCACCAGGTGGATGTCGAGCCGCTCCTCGACAAGATGGGAATCGAATACGACCCCGCGGCCAAATACCTGGGCCGCGAAGGCAAGGATATAGGACGACCCGAACCGGCCGCCGTCAACGGATGTCCGGGCGGCGGGATCAATTTTTGACAAAGAAGAGAAGAATGGACAGCGTGATCATCATAGGCGGCGGTGCCGCCGGTATGCAGGCCGCCCTGCGGCTGAACGAACAGGGCGTCAAGGCCCTGATCCTCGAGCGCGACGCCGAAATCGGCGGCAAACTGCGGAACCTGCACAAACTTTTTCCCTCGTTCACCCCGGCCCGGGAGGTGCTCGGCGAGTTGCGCGACCGCGTGGCCGCCGCAGGAATCCAGGTGCGCACATCGGCCGAGGCGGTCCGCTTCACCGCCCGCAAGGTTACCCTCGCGACGGGCGAGGAGATCCCCTGCAGCGCCTTGATCCTCGCCTCGGGGTTCACCCCCTTCGACGCGCGGATCAAGGAGGAATACGGCTACGGCGTCTACGACAACGTGCTGACCTCCGTGGACCTGGAGCGCATGTTCCGCACGGGCGAGATCAAAACCGCCGACGGCCGGACGCCGCAGCGCGTGGCCTTCCTGCACTGCGTGGGTTCGCGCGACGAGAAGGTCTGCCAGCAGCACTGCTCGCGCGTCTGCTGCATCACGGGCGTCAAACAGGCGATGATGCTCAAACAGCAGCTGCCCGCGGCCGACGTCTTCAACTTCTACATGGATATGCGCATGTTCGGCCCGGGATACGAGGAGATGTACCGCGAGGCGCAACAGCGTTACAACATCCACTTCGTGCGCGGCCGGATCTCCGAGGCGGCGCCCACGATCGACGGCCGCCTGCAGATCAAGGCCGAGGATACGCTGACGGGACGTCCCCTGCGGATGAATGTCGATATGCTCGTGCTGCTGATCGGCATGCGGGCCAACGATTCGAACGCCGAGATGGCCCAATACGCCGGTCTGCAACAGCTCACGAGCGGTTTCATGTCGCCGCGCGACCTCTTCGTCCACAACACCGAGAGCGGCGTGGAGGGGATCTTCCTGGCGGGTGCCGTGACCGCACCCAAGAACTTCGGCGAATCGGTCAACGAGGCCGTCGTGGCCGCCGATGCCGTCGCCGACTATCTGAAAAACAGCGACCATGGGAAACGTTAATTTCGGATACACGATCTCCAAGCCGCGCGCCATCAACCTCGACCGCAACCACATCGGCCGAAGCAACGAACTGCTGCGGGAGATGCCCGAGCTGCAGGCCTGCATCGGCTGCGGCACCTGCACGGCCGTCTGCACGGCAGGCAACCTGACGCCGTTCAACTTCCGACGACTCCACACGCTGGTGCGCCGCGGCGAGTTCCAGGGCATCCGCGAGGAGCTGGACAAGTGCATGCTGTGCGGCAAATGCCGCCTGGCCTGCCCGCGAGGAATCAACACCCGCGGCATGGTGCTCCTCTTAAAACGCAAACTGCAAAACCTGTAGCCGATGGAGTCGATGGAGTTCTTTGCCCCCTTCTGCCTGCCCTTCATGGCCGGCGCAACGGTGATGCTGGCCCTGCTGCTCTACCAGTGGGGCCGCTGGCTCTACCATCTGCCGCGGCACGACAAAACGTTGATCCTCCGCGGACTGCCCACCCGGAAAACCTTCGGTGCCATCGGCGAGGTGATCGAGGAATCGCTCCTGCACCGCAGCATCTGGCGCGTAGACCCGAGGTTGGGTTACATGCACACGTCGCTGGCCTTCGGCTGGTTCCTGCTCATCACGGCGGGCTGGATCGAGACCGTCGCCCACGTGGGATTCCGCTACGTGCCGCTGCAAGGTCACGTCTTTTTCAGATATTTCGCCGCCGGGCAGTTCCACAGCCCCCTGTTCGACTTCGTGATGGACTCGCTGCTGGCCGTGATCCTCTCGGGCGTGGCCCTGGCCTGGTACAAACGGCTCCGTTCGCGCGCCTTAGGCATGCGGCGCACCACGCGTCACACCCCCGGCGACCGCGCGGCCCTGTCGGCCCTGTGGTTCATCTTCCCCGCGCGTTTAGCAGCCGAATCGGTCACCTGCGCCCTCTACGGCGGTGGCGGCTGGCTGACGGGGACCGTCGGCGCAGGACT
Source organism: uncultured Alistipes sp. (assembly GCA_964533725.1). Classification (GTDB taxonomy): domain Bacteria; phylum Bacteroidota; class Bacteroidia; order Bacteroidales; family Rikenellaceae; genus Alistipes. The sequence continues at coordinate 6,204 of CAZHMX010000090.1, forward strand.
CGCCGCCGCCATACCCGTCGCCGCCCTCGAGACGGCCCAGACCGTCGCGTGGTGGTTCTACTCCCTCGCGCTCGGGCTCTTCTTCGTCGCGATGCCCTTCTCGCGCTACATGCACATCTTCACCGAGATCCCGCTGATCTTCATCCGCCGTTACGGCGTGCGGGCCACCGAGACCCCCTCGTCGGGCGACCGGTTCCAGATCGAGGCCTGCTCGCGCTGCGGCATCTGCATCGACCCCTGTCAGCTCCAAAGTGCCATCGGCGTCGACACCGTGCAGTCGGTCTACTTCCTGCGCGACCGCCGCTACGGCTATCTGCGTCCCGAAACCGCCGACAACTGTCTGATGTGCGGCCGCTGCGCCGAGCGCTGTCCCGTCCATATCGACCTCAACGCCCTGCGTCTGAATGCCCGCGTCGCCGACCGCAACACCCCCGCCGAGGAGCGTTACCGCTACATCGAGGGCCTCGACCGCTCGACCGGCACAGGTCGCGTAGGCTACTTCGCCGGCTGCATGACCCTCCTCACCCCGCGCACCCTCAACGCCATGGAGCGGATCTTCGCCGCCGCAAACGAACCGGTCTGGTGGGCCGACCGCGAAGGCAGCGTCTGCTGCGGCCGTCCCCTCAAACTCGCCGGTGAAGCCGCCGCCGCACGCAAAATGATGCAATACAACATCGACCTCTTCCGAAAACACGGCATAACCACCCTGGTCACCGGCTGTCCGATCTGTCTGCGCACCTTCCGCGAAGACTACCGGCTCGACGGCATCGAGGTCCTCCACCACTCCGAATACATCCGCCGGCTCATACGCGAGGGCCGTCTGCCCCTCGCCCCCGGAACCTCGACCTTCACCTATCACGACCCCTGCGAGCTGGGCCGCGGCCTGGGCATCTACGACGCCCCGCGCACCGTCATCGAAGCCCTCGGTACCCTCCTCGAACCCGCCAACACCCGCCAAAACGCCCTCTGCTGCGGCTCCTCGGTCGCCAACACCGCCATATCCGACCCCCAGCAGCTCGACATAGCCCGCACCGTAACCGCCGAACTCACCCAAACCGGCGCCCAAACCATCGTCACCGCCTGCCCCCTCTGCAAAAAAGCCCTCGCCCGCAGCACCCGCACACCCGTGCACGACCTCGCCGAAGTCGTCGCCGAGACCCTCCGGATGCCATAGACACATACCGACAACGACTGTCCTCCTTGGGCCCGTGGTCGGGCCCAGCCGGACGGGCGAAC
>CAZHMX010000091.1:0-7137 GCA_964533725.1 uncultured Alistipes sp.
GCGACACCCGCTTCTTCGAGGACCAGATCGTCGACAAGTGGGAGTTCATGGACGTCAACGACGAGTTGTTCGACAAGGTGGTAGTCACTTCGGCCGGCGATTCGACCAACGTGCAGCCCGGCCAGATCATCTCGATGCGCAAGCTGCGCGACGAGAACTCGAGCCTCAAGCGCCGCGACATGCAGCCGGTAGAGGTGCGCGACATCGTGCCCGCGACCTCCACGCAGGTGCTTCAGGGTATCACCCGTGCCGCCTTGCAGACTTCGAGCTTCATGTCGGCCGCCTCGTTCCAGGAGACCACCAAGGTGCTCAACGAAGCCGCCATCCAGGCGAAGGTCGATCCGTTAGTGAACCTCAAGGAGAATGTCATCTGCGGTCGTCAGATCCCCGGCGGTACCGGTCCGCAGGAGTACACCCGTCTGGTTGTCAGCTCGAAAGCCACGTTGGAGACGCTCCAGGCTTCCGGCGAATAACCCGCGAGCATATCGATAAAACCCGTCTGTACGCTGTTGCAGGCGGGTTTTTTGTCGGTCTTTTCCGACGGAGTATGGCGGCGGCGGAGCGGGCGGACGGGCAGCGGGCCCTCCGGGACGGCATTCCGGGGTTCCGGCGAGAATTTCGTGAAAGAAAAACGCGGGAAAGAGTGGTGAATTCGTAAAAAAAACGTAACTTGCGGAATTAAACGGCATTAAGGAACCAAAAACGGCTTTATGATGGATCAACAGGCTACGGTAGCATTGATTTATGATTTCGACGGGACGCTGGCGCCCGGAAATATGCAGGAGTACGATTTTATTCCGGCAGTGGGGAAGAGCAACCGGGAGTTCTGGTCGGAGGCCAATTCTTTGGCCGAGGAGCAGGATGCCGACGGCGTGCTGACCTATATGTGGCGGATGATCCAGGAGGCCCGGTCGAAGGGTCTGTCGCTGCGCCGCGAGGCTTTTCGCGATTCGGGCCGCAAGGTGCAGCTGTATCAGGGCGTGCGCGGGTGGTTCGACCGCATCAACCGTTACGGAGCCTCTCGCGGCGTGCGGGTGGTGCACTACATCAACTCGTCGGGCCTGAAGGAGATCATCGAGGGGACGCCCATTGCCGGGGAGTTCCGCAAGATCTATGCCTGCTCGTTCCTCTACGACGTCGACGGCATCGCCTACTGGCCGGCCGTGGCGGTGAACTATACGAACAAGACACAGTTTATTTTCAAGATTAACAAGGGGGTGGAGTCGGTCTACGATGCGCAGTTGGTGAACCGCTACGTCGAGGAGGAGAAACGTCCGGTGCCGTTCCGCCACATGATCTACGTGGGCGACGGCACGACCGATATTCCCTGCATGCGCCTGGTGAAGAACTACGGCGGCCACTCGATCGCGGTCTACAACCCCGACCAGAAGGGGGCGCGCAAGGAGCTGAACACGCTCATCCGCGACAACCGCGTCAACCACGTCTGCCCGGCCGACTATACCGAGGGCGCGGAGATCGATCTGCTGGTCAAGACCATCATCGACAAGATCGCCATCGACGACAAGCTGTTGAAACTCGAAGCCCCCAAACAGTAACACACGATGAAGATTGTTTTTGCGACAAATAACCGCCATAAGGTCGAGGAGGTCGTGGCCCTGCTGGGCGAGGGCTTCGAGGCGGTGACGGCTGCCGAGGCCGGTATCACGGAGGAGATCCCCGAGGATCAACCCACCCTGGAGGGCAATGCGCTGCAAAAGGCGCGCTACGTCCATGCCCGCACGGGCGGCGACTGCTTTGCCGACGACACGGGCCTGGAGGTCGAGGCGCTGGACGGTGCCCCCGGCGTCCACTCGGCCCGCTACGCCACCGACGGCCACGATTTCGAGGCCAACAACCGCCTGCTGCTCAAGAACCTGGAGGGTGCCGCCAACCGCCGTGCCCGTTTCCGCACGGTCATTGCGCTGATCCTCGACGGCCGGGAGTATCTTTTCGAGGGGATTGTCCCGGGCGAGATTATCGACCATGCGGCCGGCGAGGGCGGCTTCGGCTACGACCCGCTGTTCCGTCCCGAGGGCGCCGCGTGCACCTTCGCGCAGATGAGCGGCGAGCAGAAAAACGCCCTCTCGCATCGCGGCCGCGCCGTGCGCAAATTGGTGGAATTCCTCCGCAACAGGTAATATAAAGTATTGAAACCATGGAACATAAGATATACGATCGCTCGGAGACCTATGACCCGCAGGTGATCGAACCGTTGAGCCGCCATTACGCCGAGATCCTCCGGCTGCTCGGCGAGGATCCCGCCCGCGAAGGTCTCATAAAGACCCCCGAGCGTGTGGCCAAGGCGATGGCCTTCCTCACCCGCGGCTACGACCAGGATCCCCTGCAGATCATCCGCAGCGCCCTCTTCCGCGAGGAGTACAAACAGATGGTGCTGGTCAAGGATATCGACCTCTACTCGCTCTGCGAACACCACATGCTTCCTTTCTACGGCAAAGCCCATGTGGCCTACATCCCCAACGGCCAGATCACCGGCCTGTCGAAGATCGCCCGCGTGGTCGAATGTTTTGCCCGCCGCCTGCAGGTGCAGGAACGGCTTACGGTCCAGATCCGCGACTGCATCCAGGAGGCCCTGAACCCCATGGGCGTAGCCGTCGTGATCGAGGCCGCCCACATGTGCATGCAGATGCGCGGCGTCGAGAAACAGGGCGCCACGACCACCACTTCTGCTTTCACCGGCATCTTCCTCCGCGACCCCCGCACCCGCGAGGAGTTCCTCAACCTTATACGATGACTGCGCTCTTAGGGCCAATGGTTTGGCCCTGCCGCGCGGGCATACCCGAACAATAAGGGTTCGACGACGTGAATCTCTATGCACGTTGAAATCTTTGGGGGTTGTGCCCGGGAATTTCCCGGGCACAACCCCCAAAGATTTCAACGTGTGTAAACACCAACGCTGTCAAACTCTTAATTGTTCGGGTTCGCCCGTCCGGCTGGGTCCGACCACGGGCCCAAGGAGGACAGTCGCGTGTTTGAAATAATCTTGCACTTCTAATGTGAATGTACGTTTTTGATGCGAATCGCTAATATAAACCTTAATAACTGCGATATAGTAGGGTTTTGTCAATATCTGAAATCATACTTGGTGGGATATCATATTCCATGGCAATAGTCGACCACATGGAGACGGCGTGGCAGATCTCATCGATTATATCGCTTGCACGCTTGATATGCATAGCCTCTGCCACTGCCATTAAGTCTGCTCTGGTAATATTGTCCCACTTGTTATTGATTGACATCTGATGGTGCGAGGTCCATTCACCTTTGGGGTTATATGCCCACGACACATCGTATGCAGGAGATAACTTCCAGGTACCACTTTTATCCATCAGGAATGATATGTTTTTGGTATGGTCATCCTGATTTCGAGCAATAACATTGAACACCATTCTTCTGAACATCTGTTCGGCTTGTCCGTATGGCAAACGAAGGCGACGCATTACCTGAAACGCCTGTTCATACGAATATGCGTGTAGCATCTTATAGTCGTAGTGAGCCATTCCGCAGAGTGTTTGCATATGCACTTTCTTGTTGCCTCCTATACGGTCAAAACGTTTTGTCATAAAGTGCGCCCGACCATTCTCCTCAAGCAAACGGCACTCGGTCATCTCTATACCCGCCTGCAATGCCATTTTGTAGTAGGCGTACTCGATCTTGCCATAATGTTGCGGGTCGCCCAAAGCCGAGTTGGTCACGCCATCCAATTTTAGCAACCAATGTTCAAAACCCTCCGGCGTATCGACCTGTCCCGAGCGAACCTCGCCCGTTTTGTCGTTGTAGGCGATAACCGCTTTTGCCCTTTGTCCACCGGCGGATGTACTGACTTTGATGATATTGATAAGAGCCTCTTTGGTGTCTTCATTGAGATTTGTATTCAACTCGGCTTTGCTTGATAAAACCTCAGAAGCTATTTCTACCAAAGAGCTAATCTCAATAACCGATGATTGATCTAAATAGTCATCCTTGGCGGGAACAAACTCCAATGCACCCATCGAGCGCTTGCTCTGATAACATAATCGTTCCACAGGGTTGGCGAATGTTCTTCCTATCGAGGTAAGCCATCTATCCAATAATGCCTTACCGTATGCATCGGGTAATGCATCTGCCAAAAGTCCCGGTAATCCCATAAAGGTCTCTTTGGATAACTCTCTAAACGCGTGAGGCCTGTTATCACTAATAGGCATCATCAACGGCGATAGTTCCCAGCCATTTTTAGCGAAGGAGGGTTCATACTCAAATGTAGCAGTTCCTGTGTTTTCATTCCACAATACAGCTCCCGCATACTCATCCCAGATATATACTTTTGCTAAATTTACCATTCCGATTCGGATTTATCGTTATTATTTTTCGTTGCAGATGCTCGCTTGCGAATCTTTTGACCATCTAATTGCTTGGCGTATGCAATCGGACTTATTTCGGGCTCTTTCAAAAGGTCGGAAAGCACATGCAACGAGTTTAGTGCCCTAAGTAAAGGTATAAGCGTCTTGAGAGATACATTCTCTCCTCGTTCCAAAGCGGCTATGCTGCTTATTGCAACACCGGCTGAAACGGCAAGTTCTTTTTGGCTGATATTATGTTCAAGCCTCATGCGCTTAATATGCTCTCCAATTTTTTCGAGAATCATATTATCTGTTAGTGTGTACAACTCCATAATCGTTGCTTTTTAAGTTGTTATGGTGCAAATATAATAATAATCATTGGAATAACAATGATTATTTTGTGCGTTTTACTTTCCTGTTTAGTTATTTGGTGCCTCTCGCCCCGACGAGCGCGTCGCGGGGAGATAGGTGCCCTACGGGGAAATACAAAAGGAGGGACTGTCACAAAAGACGTCCCTCCTTTTTGTTATAGGATTAATCGCTTATTCCTCCAATTTGTACAGTTGAATGGCTTTCTGACCTGTATACGAGCTACTTTGGTAATATCTAAAGCGCTCCTGATTACTAGCTGCATTGTAACGCAAAACAGCACTACTGCTACTAATTTTTGCAGAGTTCGATTCAATACTAATCGTATTGGGATGTGTGACCGCGGCGTTATAGTCGTCTTTGGCCGTCAAACCATTAGCATTCGAAGTCTGATAGACATATAAATTGGAAGCTGTTTTCAGTATATAACCTGTAGTCCCTTGGATTTTTGAAATCTCAATGAGTGAGGCGTTGGTAGTCTCGTCTGAAAGGATTCCTTGTTCGGTAATCTCAACCTCAATATAATTGCTTACAGCATCTATTGTGCTCAAAGCACCATTCATTGCCCTATTCTCGTAGACGATCAGATATTTACCGCTCCAGTCTTCGAGCGCCTTGGTTACTTTGACGTAATATTTATCCGTCGAGCCACCTTTGGCTACCTGCGTGACGGCAATGGCGGTCTGTACGTTGCCGCACTTGATGCCGATGTAGGCGGTACGGTTTTCGGTGGTCGTGTTGGCTGCGATCCGGCAGTTCAACTGTCCGGCGGCCAAATTCGAGGCGTTGGCGATGGTCAGCCAGGAACCGGTGCCGAGGGCCTCGGTCAGCTCGGCATCCTCGTAAATGCCTACCGTGGCATTCTTGATGTCGTCGTCGGAGATATACTTGAACCGGATGCCGTCGATGGTGAGTTCACCCTCTTCGGCCGACTGTTTTTCAACCGTGGGGACGATGATCGACGGTACAGCCTCGGGAGCCTTCAGCAGGTTGAGGTTGACCACGCGGGCGGTGTGGCCCGAGAGTCGATGCCGTTGGCGGTTTCGAAGGTGTAGTTGCCGTCCGTCGTCGTGACGGTGAACGTGGCTTTCTCATAGTTGATCGGGGCCACGACCAAATAGATCTGGTTCTCGCCGATCTTCGTGTCGGCGGGCTTCGCGGCGCCGATGGCGGCGGGGGTGCCGAGTTTCACGGTGGCCGTGGTGTTTGCGCTGTGGGGTTTGTAGCCCAACTCTTCCGCGGTCAGATCGCACGACGTCCAGCCACAGCAAGGTGCCGAGGGATTGAATTCGATCGACTTGATCTCTTCGCCTTTGGTGGGGCCGTAGACGTTGAACACCAGAACGCAGCCGAACGGCTGGAACGTCAGGTCGACTTTGCCGCCGGAGATCGTGCCTTTGGCCACCATCGGCAGGTTCTCGCCGGCGAATACATTGGCCTCCGTCTGCGTCTGTTCTTTGGGAATATTGATCTCGGCCGAGGTCACACCCTTCGAGTAGTGGTTGTCTATCGAATAGTTGGCGTATACGTTGTCGCCCTCGTTGTAGTCGGCTTTGATCCGGTCGCCGATATGGTACTTGATGACGTCGCTGCTGGTGGCCTCTTCGCCTATGTAGAGGTAGATCTCGTCGCCCTCGGACCACTGCAGGTCGATGTGGTTGTCGGCCAGCGAGGTACGGGTCTGGTCGATGGTGGCGTTTACGGTCAGGGCCTTGGGGGCGTTTTGGAGGGTTACCTCCTCGGTCGCGTCGTTCGAGCACGAAGTCAATGCCAGCGCAGCTGCTGCTACCGACATCAGAGATTTCAACATTTTTTTCATCGTCGTAGCCTCCTTATTCAAAATCATCGAAATCGTCGCCGTAATCGAGCGAACCGGGGTTGCTGTCGCCTCCCAACGAGGCCTGAAAACCTTGCTCCACAAGTACCTCCATAACTTGTACGTCGGGTGCCAGGTAGGCGCCGTCGAAGGTCGTTTTTGCGTTGTGTTTCATCGTAGTTTATGAATTTTAGTTTTGTTCCGCTCTCGGTGCACGGCGGGCGCGGCCGCCCGTCATGCGTTGAAGTTGCAAAGGTAACATATTTTATTGAATATATTCCGTTTTCGGCCGAATTTTTACAGCGGACGGTTCTCTTCGGCTGTGCACCGAAACAAAAAGACCGTCCGCCATCCGGCAAACGGTCTTTTTTTCTCGTAACGGTCGGGGAGATCGGCGTCTTGACAACGGACTGTCGGGGAACTTCCGGGTACATCCTTCCGTACCTGCGGCCTCTTGACCCCCCCCCGGGTCCCTTATTTCATTTTGGAGGCGAACTCTTTCGAGGCTTTGAAGGCGGGGATTTTATGGGCGGGGACCTTGATGGTCGTGCCTTTGGAAATGTTGCGGGCAGTCTTCTCGGCGCGCTCCTTGATGATGAAGCTGCCGAAACCGCG
>CAZHMX010000092.1:0-7091 GCA_964533725.1 uncultured Alistipes sp.
GGGGAGCGCCGCGCGGCAAGGGGCGGGGTCCCGATCCCGCCCCGACGAGCGCAACACGCGTCAGTCCCCGGCGATTATGGCAAAAGTTAGGGTATCCGACGCAAAAGATTTGTGTATTCCGGCGGAATTGCTTAACTTTGTATTCGGATGGCCATCCGCGACATTTTATAAAAGAGACGTTATGCGTATCTTGTAAGTGAAAACGTAGGAAATTTTCAACCGGGCAAAGATAGCATAGTGGTTCTCACGCGATAGCGTGGGCTGCTTTGTTACATCTGCTCAAACGGTTTTCCTACGACCTTCACTTAAGACGTGCATTGTTGGCTCACGTTTCTGTATAGTAACCGAAACACGCCGTCGGGCCTGCGGCGTACGTATTTTAAGGAAAATGAAAAAATTAATCGTTTTCGCGCTCTTCACCGCCGCACTGTTCGCCACCGCCTGCGACAAGGAAGAGAGCCTTCCCCTGGATCAGATTGCCGGGGTGTGGTGCAAACAGGAACCCGCAGGGTTGCAGACCGAAGGGTTCGTCACCTGGAGTTTCGACGAGTACGGGGTGCTCGAGGTGCGGGTGTATGACGTTTTTAGCGGCGATCACGTCAATCCGTATGAATACCGGCTTTTTGAGGACCACCGGTCGCTCGCCGTCCTGGGCGACATCCGGAATGCCGACGGCGTGGTGGTTCGTGACACCCTCGTCCTCTACGAGGTCGTGAAGCTGACCAAAAACAGGATGCGGCTGCGGCGCACCTGGGTCAATACGGCCTACGACGGCCTCGCCCCGGAGGAGAAAAACACCTTCCTGCTGGACGGCTATACCGACGTGTCGTTCAAACGGTCGAAGGAGTAAGTCCGGATACGACTGCGCTCGTCGGGGCGGGATAGGACCCCGCCCCTTGCCGCGCGGCGCTCCCCGGTCCGTGCGATGTTCTTGCGGGGGTGTGTTTTTGCGGTGGGGCGTGGCGTTTGCAACGCCTGCCCACCGCAGAAACACACCCCCGCAAGAACATCGCTGTTCGGGTTCGCCCGTCCGGCTGGGCCCGACCACGGGCCCAAGGAGGACAGTGGTATCCAGAGAAGCCGCAAGACAAAAAAAGGGGACGAAAATCTTTCGTCCCCGGGGTAGCGAGAGAGAGACTTGAACTCTCGACCTTCGGATTATGAATCCGACGCTCTAACCAGCTGAGCTATCTCGCCATAGCAAGTTTCCCACTTGCGGGGGCAAAGATAAGGCAAAAAAAACTCCCAAGCAAATTTTGATACGAAAAATTGCAACCCCAAAGCGGAACTTTTCCGCAACACCCCCGCAACCACCGCCCAAACCCCCGTTCTTCGCCGCCCCGAACCAAATTTTACCTTTACGCTATGCCAATAAGGAAGCGCTTTTATAGGCAACCGTTTTACTATGGGTTTTACTGAAGCGGTCTTACAATCATATCCGCCGATACGATTTCTGTAACAAAAGAGGTCCCCGACGGCGGCAGCGCTATATATTTCGCACGATCGGGATCGCCTGCGCCGGGAATAACCACAGTTAAAATCTTCTCCTCCTCATCATAATATCTGGGATAGGGTTTTCGTCCTATGTTCGCTTTGTAATGTAGCTGGAGTATAACCGTAACAGGACGAGAATTGTAATTGGTCAAGGTAACACCATTGATTATAGGAAGCATACCGTTGTAGGCAAATCCTCCCGCCAGGAAGCCGAATTCTATCGTTTCCTGCTGGGCCGTAATATCCACACCGCCTATATCTTGAGATTTCGGAATACCATTTATGGTATATTCACTTGAACCGCTACTGTAAGAACCGTTATTTACCTGTACTTGTATATTCGTGGTTTGAGCAAAAAGGCTGTCTACAACCCCAATAAACAAGATTAAAACAAATATTTTTTTCATCTCTTATATAAAAATTAGTATAAAAAAGGGCAGACTCCATTTATACACCGAACTCCTCAAAGACTTCGCGCAAAACGAAGAATGCCCATGCTTTAGTCTTAATTATTTCTGAAAGTAGTATCTCTCACCACCAAATGAAACACAATAGTTCATATATTTAAGTCCAGTGCTTGTTTTCATAGCTAAACTTCCTCCGGTGATTGGACTCGGTGTAGAAGATTCTCGCCCGTTTACGGTACATCCGTCTGTTGTCCAACAAACCTGCACCGATCCACCTGTCGTAGGGACGAGACCGGTACCTCTTACTGCAGCATAAGCCGGCCCTTCATAGATTATTCGGGCTTTTGTTTGCGATGTCGATGGCACCGAGGAGGCGGAATCTTTTGTTGTTTCAACCGCAAATGAGCTTAATGCAATAGCACATAAAGCAGTCACTGTGATAAAGATTTTTTTCATACGCTTTGCGTTTTTTGGGTGGTCTTACAGCCCATCGACCGTTAAAAAAATAAAGAAGCGTGGACTGCCATGCCACGCCTTTAAGTGCAGGTGGTAGGAAAACCTTTGTATGAAGATGTGGAATAAACAGCTCCACGCCATAAAGCGTGAAGACCGTTTTGCCATCACTTGCATACTGTGTTTAAGTTTCCTACGCTTAGCACTTACAAGCAGAAGACACAACGCCTCTCGTTATCAGTACGACAAATTGGAATGCACCAATTCTATCGCAAATATAAGGAATATTTTTGAAAAAGCTATATATTTAACAACATAAACAGAGAAAAATACAGAAAAACGCAAGGCACGCGGCATACAGAAGATGCCGCACCCACAGACGCCCGCCGCACGGACCCGACAAGATAGAAACAGAGGCTAAAGAAGACCGTTCTCGCGGAAGGAGAAGGCGGACGAACGGGCGATGATGATGTGATCGAGCAGCTGGATGTCGAGAAAACGGGAGGCAGAGGCGATTTTCGCCGTCAGCTCGCGGTCGGAGGTGCTCGGCTGAAGCACGCCCGAGGGATGGTTGTGCACCAGGACCATCCGCGCGGCCAGCAGTTCGAGGGCGCGCTTGAGGACTAATTTCGGGTCGACCAACGAGGCACGGGTTCCCCCCTGGCTCATCCGGCAACGCTCCAGAATACGGTTCGACGACGAGAGATAGACCACCCAGAACTCCTCGTGGTCGAGGCCCTCCAGCTGCGGGGCCATCAGCGCGACGATATCGGCACTGCCCGCGACCGTCTGCACACGGTCGGTCTCCAAACGGCACCGGCGGCCTAACTCGACCGCCGCCGCAAGCTGCAACGCGCGCCGGAGGCCTACGCCGCCCGCCATACGCAGGCGCGCCAGATCCGTACGGGCCAGTGCCGGCAGTCCGCCCTCCAGCGACGACAGCAAAGCATCGGCCGGCTGCACGGAGTCGTCGCCGAAGAGCACGGCTAACAGTTCCGCATCGCTTAACGCCTGTGCACCTGCGAGTTGCAGTCTATTCTCCGGCTCCGTCATTGGCTGCTCGCTGACGATGGTCGCGCCGGCGCTCCGGCTCACGTTCCTGCGGATCCAGGCGGTCGACCTTGTCCAGCAAACGCAGGCAGGCCTCGTCGTCGAACGAACGCGACATGCCGTAGGCGGCGTTCTGCTCGGCCTCCTTCTTCGAACGGCCCGTGCCGTGGGCCGCCTCCACGCCGTCGATCACCACCGTCGAGATGAAAACCCGGTTCGCGGGGGTGTCGTTGGGTGCCGTCGTGGTGGCAAAACGCAGCCGGTGGCGGTTCTTCTGACTCCACTCGATCAGGCGGCTCTTGAAGTCGGTTTCGTTCTCGGCCAGCTGGTCGAGGTCGATCCAATGATAGTATATATGATTGATCAGCAGGCGGTTGACGAAATTATAGCCCTGGTCTAAATAGATCGCGCCCATCATCGCCTCGAAGGCGTCGCCGTAGAGGTGCTTTTGCGACTGCACGGCCGACGCATGGGCAATGACCAGCTGGTCCAGACCGATCCGGTGGGCCAGGTCGTTGAGCGACTGGCGCGAGACCATCTTCGAGCGCAGCTGTGTCAGGAAACCCTCGTCACGATCGGGAAATTCGATGTAGAGGAAGTCCGACGTCACGGCCTCGATCACAGCGTCGCCCAGATACTCTAAGCGTTCGTTGTTGATCGTGCGGCCGTCGGACAAAGTCAAAGAAGCTGACTTGTGAATCAAAGCCAGCTTATAGAGTTCGATATTGTGCGGAATGAATCCGAAGAGGTCGTCGATCTGACGAAAATATTTTTTGTCCTTTCCGAAATTCCGCTTGAAGGGACGCAGCAACAGGTCGATCACACCCTCCGACGTTTAGTTGTACTTGCGGAACAACACCGTGGAGTTGTGGCCGCCGAAACCGAACGTATTGCTCATCGCGCAGTTGACGGTGCGTTTCTGCGCCGTGCCGAGCGTGAGGTTCAACTTCGGATCGATGGCGGGGTCGAGGTTCTCGACGTTGATCGTCGGCGGAACGGTGTCGCGGGTGATGGCATAGATGCAGGCCAGCGCCTCGACAGCACCGGCAGCACCCAGCAGGTGGCCGGTCATCGACTTGGTGGACGAAATGTTCAGTTCGTAGGCATGTTCGCCGAAGACTCCGGCTACGGCCTTCAGCTCGGCGATATCGCCCAGGGGGGTGGAGGTGCCGTGGACGTTGACATAGTCGACCTCCTCGGGACGGATGCCGGCATCTTTCAAGGCGTCGTTCATCGCCTTGATCGCACCCAGTCCCTCGGGATGGGGCGCGGTGAAGTGGTGGGCGTCAGCCGAGCAGCCGCCACCGATCATTTCGGCATAGATGTGTGCGCCGCGGGCCTTGGCGTGTTCCAGTTCCTCCAGAATCAGGGCGCCGGCACCCTCGCCGATGATGAAGCCGTCACGGTCGACGTCGAAGGGACGCGAGGCGTGCTGGGGATCGTCGTTGCGGGTCGACAGGGCCTGCATGGAGTTGAAACCGCCCACACCCGGCTCGTTCACCGCAGCCTCCGAGCCGCCGGCAACCATCACGTCGGCCTTGCCGTAGCGGATGGTGTTGAAGGCGTCGATCAGACCGTGGTTGGACGAGGCACAGGCCGACACGGTGCAGTAGTTGGGGCCCATAAAGCCGTACTTCATCGAGATGAAGCCTGCTGCGATGTCGGCGATCATGCGCGGAATGAAGAATGGGCTAAACCGCGGCGTTCCTCCGCCTGCGGCATAGCCCAGACATTCGTCGAAGAACGATTTGAGTCCTCCGATACCGGAGCTCCAGATCACACCCGCCTGCTCTTTGTCCAGCTTCTCCATATCGAAACCGGCATCCTCCACGGCCTGCGTGGCGGCTACAAGGGCATACTGCGTGAAGAGGTCGTATTTGCGTACCTCCTTGCGGTCGAAATACTTGCTCCAGTCGTAATTTTTAACTTCGCAAGCGAACTTGGTCTTAAATTTTTCGGCATCGAAGTGCGTAATGGGAGCACAGCCGCTCACTCCTTTCTCCAGGTTGGAGAAGTACTCTTCAATCGAATTGCCGAGCGGGTTGATCGTGCCGATACCCGTTACAACTACTCTTCTTGTCATATATATAATTTAAGAAAGTCGTCGCCGACGAAATTATTTCTTGTGCTCCTCGATATAGTTGATTGCGTCGCCTACGGTGGCAATCTTCTCGGCGTCTGCGTCGGGAATCTCAATACCGAAGGCCTTCTCGAAATCCATAATCAGCTCTACGGTATCGAGCGAATCTGCTCCCAGGGTGTTGGTGAAGCTGGCTTCGGGAACCACTTCCGACTCTTTAACGCCCAACTTGTCGACGATGATCTCGACAACTTTCGACTGTACTTCTGACATAATCTTACTTTTTAGGTTAAACAATTATTTTGTTGATAAAATTTTCAATTCGTCAACAATTTTGCGCAAAAATAACACTTTTTTCATTACTTTTGATACATAAGAGGAACTTTTTCTCGATTCTTTTTTTGACCGAATATGTAAAACTCTAAAAACCAACTTGTTATGAAATTATTGCTCATTTCCAATTCCACCAACGCCGGCGAGCCTTACCTCCAATATCCCATGCCGCAGATCGGCCGGTTCCTCCAGGGCGTCAAAGAGATCGTCTTCGTTCCCTACGCCGCCGTGACCTTCTCCTACGACGACTACGAGAAAAAAGTGCAGGCCCGTTTCGACGAACTGGGCATCCGCGTGCGCTCGACCCACCGGATGGTCAACCCCGCACGGGTCATCGCCCGCGCCGAGGCCATCTGCGTCGGCGGCGGCAACACCTTCGCCCTCACGCGCAAAATGCAGGAGCAGGGGCTGATGGAGGCCATCCGCCACCGCGTGAACCAGGGCATCCCCTACGTAGGCTGGTCGGCCGGCAGCAACGTGGCCTGCCCCACGATCTGCACCACCAACGACATGCCCATCGTCGAACCCGATTCCTTCCGCGCCATCCGTCTCGTCCCCTTCCAGATCAACCCCCACTACTTGGACGCCAACCCCGAAGGTCATGCCGGCGAAACACGCGAGCAGCGCATCCTCGAATACAGCACCGCACACCCCAACCGTTATGTCGTCGGGCTGCGCGAGGGCTGCATGCTCCATCTCGACGGCGACAAGCTCGAACTCATCGGCAGCCGTCCGATGCGGATCTTCCGCCGCGGCAAGGCCCGGGGCGAAGTCAAGGCGGGTGACGACCTGTCGTTCCTCTTTAATAAATAAGTATAGGTGACCCTCCGCCACCGGCAGACACTCGGACAGCAGGGCGAAGCGGCCGCAACGCACTATCTGCGCCAACACGGCTACTGGATCCACGAGCGCAACTGGCGCCGGGGAATCTACGAAATAGACCTCATCGCCGAGCGTTGGGACACACTGCACTTCGTGGAGGTCAAAACCCGCCGCGCAGGAGGTCTGCAGTCCGCCGCAGAGGCCATGACCGCCCCGAAAATCCACGCACTGAAACAAGCCATGCGCGACTACATCGCCCTCCACCGCCTCCGCCTCAACATCCAGTTCGACGTCTGCATCATCACCGCCCACCCCAACGGCCAATTAGACATCGACCTCGTCGAAAACGCCTTCCGCCTGTAAGGGGCTGGCGGGCAGGGCCCTTCCTCCGCGTACCGACGCGACTGTCCTCCTTGGGCCCGTGGTCGGGCCCAGCCGGACGGGCGAACCCG
>CAZHMX010000093.1:0-7062 GCA_964533725.1 uncultured Alistipes sp.
GATTCGGCGTCTCGGCCATCGCCTACAAGACCGACCGCTGGAACATCTCGCGGCTCGACAACTCGTTCCAGCTCTCGGGCGTGATGGTGCTCGACAGCATCACCGACAACGAGCAGGAGATCGACCAGACGGTGCGCATGGCCCAGGAGCGTTTCGGCGGCAAACCCGGCCAGGTGATGTTCGTGATGAAGAACAGCGAGCAGGCCGACAGTTCGCACTTCATCCCCATCACCTCGCAGAACGAGGGCGACTGGAAGGCGTTGCACGACCAGGCCGTGTCGGATATCGTGGTGGCCCACTCGTGGTTCCGCGCCTTGAGCGGTCTGGAGTATGCGTCTGGGTTCAGCTCCGAGCGCATCCTGCACGAGTACGAAATCGCCCTCAACACGGTCATCCTCTCCGAACAGACCGAGCTGCTGGAGCCCGTCAAGGCCCTCATCCGCGAGATCCTGAACGTCGACGCCTCGGCACTCGAGGTGATCAACCGTCCGCCCACCCGCTACAAACCGCTCTACATGCGTATCTGGGAGGCCCGCCGCGCCGACGGCCTGGACTACGACCCCGAGGATCCCGACCAGCAGCGCTACGTCTCCGAAATTCTCCGTTACAACCTGAAAAATATCGACTGATGAAAGAGATAAAGACGATGATGACCCCCGCCGAGGTGATCGCCACGGCCTTTGCCGACACCGACTGGCCGGCCGGCGACACGATCGACGGGGCACTGATCCATCTGGTCACCGAGGAGCGGATCGTGCCGGTGATCGGACGGGACCTCTGCATCCGCCTGATCGAGGGCGACTACGAGGAGCTGATGACCGACTATGTCGCCCCGGCGCTGGCCTACGGCGTGAGGTTGCGGGCGCTGGCCCTGTCCAACGTGCGCTGCAGCCGTTTCGGGACGCTCGCCCCGCGCCCCGAGGGCTGGACGGCGGCCGATCGCGAGGCTGTGGAGGCCGTGCGGGCCGAGGTGCGGCGACGCGCCTCGGGATTTCTGCGGCAGCTGTCGGAGCATCTGGCCGCACACGGGGACGAATACCCCGAATACGACGCCGAACAGGATGTGTTGAACCGTTGCCGGATCTATGGAGACCTCATACAGACTCGTTAGCGGCATGGCGGCTGCCGTGGCCGCCCTCTTCGCTCCCATCGCCCCGCTGATCGGCTGCGCGCTCCTCTTTATCGGGATCGATTTCCTGACGGGTGTGGCGGCCTCGCGGGCGGAGGCGCGGCGCGAGGGGCTGCGCTGGCGGTTCGAGAGTGCGAAGGCGTGGCGGACGGTGCGCAAGGCCGCGCTGGCCGTTACCGCCATCGCCATGGCCTGGCTCCTGGACCGCTGCGTGATAGAGAACACACCGCCCCAGCTGGCCCGCCTCTTCACGGGCTTTACGTGCGGCGTGGAGCTGTGGTCGTTTCTGGAGAATGCCGAGCGGATCTCGAACGACCCGCTCTTCAACCGGCTGCGGCGGCTGGTCGGCAAGCTCTTCCGCCTCGTCGGCGAGGAGCGCACCGGCACACCGACCGCACAAAACGGAGAACGATGACGACCGGAACCCTCCCCCGCGGCGTGCGCAACTGCAACCCCGGGAACATCCGCCGTTCGGCCGTCCGCTATTTAGGCGAGATCGTCCCCTCGGCCGACCCCGAATTCCGGCAGTTCCGGTCGATGGCGTGGGGATTCCGGGCACTCTTCGTGTTGCTCGACACCTACCGGCGGCGTTACGGTCTGCGGACCGTCGACCGGATCATCTCGCGCTGGGCACCGCCCTCCGAGAACCGCACCGGGGTCTACATCCGGCGGGTGGCCGCCGCCCTCGGCCGTGCCGCCGATGCCCCGCTCGACCTGGACGATGCGGCGACCGCACAAGGTTTGGCCGCAGCAATCGCCACGGTCGAATGCGGCGTGCCCCCCGACCCGAACGATGTCGAGGCGGGTTGGCAACTCTTTCGGGACCATCCCGCATAAACACAGCGTAAACAACGGCTCCGCAGCGGATTTTCCGTCTGCGGAGCCGTTGTTTTATGGAGAATCGGGGAGGCCGGGACCCGAAAGAGGGGCTTACTCCCCCTTGAAGAGGTCGATTTCGCCCCGTTCGACCTTGCCGTAGAGGGCGGCCAAGGTGCCGATCGCGGGCGAGATGACGTCGAGGGTGTCCGTGACGGCGCTCTTCGACCCTTCGCCCTTGATGCGATAGAGCATTGAGGCATAGAGGGCGCGGAAACAGAGTTCCGTGTCGCTCACCTCGGCAGCCTCGCGGCCCAGGGCGGCACGCAGGCGGGGCAGTTCGGGTGCAAGGCGTTGATACTGACGGCGGTAAGGTTCGCCGACGGGGAGTTCCATCAGTTGCAGGTGGAAGTTGTGGAGATCGGCCACCAGGTGCAGCGTGTGGTCCAGATGGCCCTGCTGCTGCTTGCCCTCCTCGCGCAGGAGGTTGCAGAACTCGACGTACCAGTTCAGGAAATTCTCCTTCCCCTCCTCGCTCAACCCCTCGCGCGGGGCCACCAACGTGTTCCAGATGGCCTCGGGGCTGAATTGCAGGGCGCGCATCAGATCCTCCAGCTGCCACAGGTAGAGGATATATTCGGCGATATTCTCCCGCCGTTTTTGCAAAGCGATATCCATGGCGGCGCTACTGAAGGGGTTTTGCCGCGGAGGCCGGCTGCGCATCGGCAGGGCCAGCCGGATCGTCGGGATCGGCCGGGTCGTCGGCATCGCCGGCATCGGCCGGATCGGCGAAGAGGTCGGCATCGGCCGGATCGGCGAAGAGGTCGGCATCGGCCGGGGTGTCGGGGCGGCACTGCCCGACGGCGGTCTTTTCGCCGCCGAAGCACCACGAACTGTACTGGCCCCGGGCCACCCACACGAAGGTGGCCAGGGCGGCCAGCGTAAAGAGGATTCCCAAAAGTCGTTTCAACATGGCATTAACGGTTTTGCTCCAGAATTTCGACCGCCTTGACAAAGGGTTTGTCGACGGGATAGATGTTGGCATAGAAGGCGCGGTCCTCCAGCACGGTGTTGCGGCCGATATAGGCCCGCAGCTGCGCCTCGATGAGCCGGCGCGAGCGGGCGATGTCGCGCGGCGCGGGGGCCACGCCGTGACGGGCGGCATAGGCGACGAAATCGTCCATCAGACCGCGGTCGCCGTCCAGCAGCCGTTTCAGGTCGTCCAGCGTGCGGACCCGGTCGAGCGCCTCGCGGTGACGGTCGGCATAGTCGATCGTGTAGCGGTAGAGGATGTTGCGGCCCGAGACCTCGATATAATAGCGCGTGACGTCTGTCGTGTCGACCGGGATGAAGATGTCGGGCATGATGCCGCCCCCGCCGTAGACCGTGCGGCCGCCGGGGGTCGTGAAACGCAGCGAGTCGGCGAAGTGGATGCTGTCGGCCGAAAAGAGTTCGTTGTTGCGGTAGCGCTGGTACATCTCCTCGGCATAGGCCGTCTGGTCGCCGTTGCGGTAGGGTTTCTGGATCGAACGGCCCGTCGGAGTGAAGTAGCGCGCCGTGGTCAGCCGCAGCGCCGAGCCGTCGACAAAGGGAATCTGCTCCTGCACCAGGCCCTTGCCGAAGGAGCGGCGGCCGAGGATCGTGCCGCGGTCGTTGTCCTGGATGGCTCCCGCCAGGATCTCGCTCGACGAGGCGCTGTATTCGTCGATCAGGACCGCCAGGGCGATCTCCGTGGCCGAACCCGTGCCGTCGCTGTATTCGCGCATCTGCTCGCGGCGGCGGTTCTCGGTGTAGACGATCAGGCTGCCCTTGGGCAACAGCTCGTTGGCGATCAGGATCGCCTGGTCCAAATAGCCGCCCGCGTTGCCGCGCAGGTCGAAGACCAGCCCCTCCATTCCCTGTTCGCGCAGCGAGGCGATGGCCTCGGTCACCTCGTCATACGACGTGCGCGCGAACTGCGACAGGCGGATGTAGCCCGTGCGGCCGTCGACCATAAAGGCCGTCTCGACACTCTTCAGCGGAATGGCCGCGCGCGTGACCTCCACCTTCACCTGGTCGCGGATCTGGCGGCGCGACAGCCCCAGGCGCACCTTCGAGCCGCGCGGACCGCGAAGCATCTTCACCACCCTATCCTGCGGGATCTTGCGGCCGGCGATCAGCGAGTCGTCGACGGTCATGATGCGGTCGCCCGCGCAGACCCCGGCCCGGTCGCTCGGACCGCCGGGGATGACGTTCAGCACGATCACCGTGTCGGTGGCCATATTGAAGACCACGCCGATGCCGTCGAATTCGCCCTCCAGCGGTTCGTTGACCGACTGCAGGTCCTGCGCCGGGATATAGACCGAGTGGGGATCCAGCTCCTCGACCAAACGGGGCAGCAGGTGCTCGGTGAGCGTATCGAGCGACAGGGAGTCGACATATTTGCGGTCGATCAGGGCCAGCGTATAGGAGAGTTTGTTGTCGGGGAAGTGCAGGTTGCTGACCAGACTGCGCACCTCGTGTTCCATCCGCGTGCGGCCCAGCATCTGCCCCACGAAGAGTCCTGTGATGACTCCCGCCGCCAGCAGCAACGGAAACAATACCGTCTTTCGGGAATTTTTATACATCGTCAATATCCAATTTCTTTTCGGGGATCGGGGCGATCGGTCAGGGATTCCGGCACGGTCAACCCAACAGTCCGTCCGGTCCGTCGGTCACGCAAACCGCCCGGCTGCCCGTCTGTTCTGTCCGCGCAACCCGTCCGATCATTCAAACCGCCCGGTCCGCCCGTTTGTTCTGTCCGCGCAGCCCGTCCGATCATTCAAACCGCCCGGCCCGCCCGTTTGTTCTGTCCGCGCAACCCGTCCGATCATTCAAACCGCCCGGCCCGCTTCCACCCCTTGTCTCCCCCCCCCGGATTGCAAGAATTTCGCCGCAAGCAGGGGGTGAGGGGTTATTTTTTGGGTTTGTTTTTCAGCGTGTAGGTCAGACCGACACTCAGGAGCGTCTGGGTCTGCGTACGGAGACACTGCGCACGGTTGTAGTAGAGCTGGAAGCTGAAGACCGTCGACAGGTACTTCGTGGCCTTGATCTCCACGTTGTTCTCCCAGCGCACCGTCGGGTGGATCGGCATGCGGGGTTTGTCCTTGATGTTCTGGTCGCCCGCAGCCCAGAGGTCGTAGGCGGCCTTAAACTCGGTGTAGTTGCCGATCTTGTTCTTCTGGCCGATGTTGGTGATCCAGCCGTAGAACGAATAGAGCGTGGTGCGGTAACGCAACAGCCCGTTCTTGAGGAACGTGCGGTCGAAGTCCACCTGGATCGACGAACCGCCCTCCCACTTCGAGGTCTTGTCGGGATCCTCGATACCGTACAGATAGGCCGGTTTGATCTGCGCCCCCTCGGCATCGAACTGCGCGCGGCGCACCCAGTCGTTCTCGGCGAAGGTCGCACTCATCGCCACAGGGGCCAGGTTGACCTTCAGCGGCCACTTCTCCTTCGGCAGATTGTACGTGAAACCGACCGAGACATCGAAATAACCCGGCGTCATGAACGAACTCTTGCGGTGGGCGCCCCCCTGCTTGTCGCGGGCCACATAGCCGTTGGCCAGCTGCGTGCGGAACTTGATGATCGAACCGAAACTCCAGTTTTTCGAAAAACGGTACGACGGAGCCGTCGACAGCGCGATTTCGTCCTGGTTCTTGAACCACACGCCCTTCTCGTTGTCGCCGCCCTTGTTGATCTTCATGCGGTTGTAGCCGAACTTCACGTCGCCCTTGGACTCGATCTCGAAGGTGCCCTTCTTGAAATAATGGAGCAGGTGGAAGTTCGCCAGGGCCGCGATCGAATTGTCACCGCCCGAGGTGGCGATCCACGCGTCGTTGAACGATGTCAGCGTCGCCTGCAGGCCGGCCGACAGCTCCAGATAGTTGCGCTCCTTGCGCACCGCAGCCCGCTCGGCCTTGTAGCGCGCCAGGCTGAAATACTCCGCATTCGACTCCTCCTGGCGCAGCTCCTGCTTCAGCTCGGCCTGCCGCGCCTGCCGCTTCTGGCGAATGGTCATCTGCGCCGAAGCCTCCCAGCCGGCCGACATCGTGACGGCCAACAGCAAAAAAAGAATTCTCTTCATCTTTTACGGTCATTATTCTGCCACAAAGTTATACATTATCTGCAAAAATTCCTATTTTTGTGACGAAAACCACAACGGTCTGCCACCTATGAAATATATCGGAGCACACGTCAGCGCCTCGGGCGGTCTGGAAAACGCCCCCCGCAACGCCCGCGCCATCGGCGCCACAGGGTTCGCCCTCTTCACCAAAAACCAGCGCCAATGGAGCGCGCCCCCCCTCACCCCCGACCAGATCGACGCCTTCCGCCGCGCCATGCAGGAGTGCGGATACACCCCCGACGCCGTGCTGCCCCACGACAGCTATCTGATCAACCTCGGACATCCCGACCCCGACGCCCTGGCCAAATCCCGCGCCTCCTTCCTCCTCGAACTGCAACGCTGCGAACAGCTCGGACTCACCCTCCTCAACTTCCACCCCGGCAGCCATCTGCGCCTGATCCCCGCCGAAGAGTCCCTCGCCCGCGTCGCCGAATCCATCAACATCGCACTCGAACAAACCGCCGGCGTCACCGCCGTCATCGAAAATACCGCCGGCCAAGGCTCCAACCTCGGCTCCCGCTTCGAAGAACTCGCCTTCATCATCGACCGCGTCGAAGACAAATCCCGCGTCGGCGTCTGCTTCGACACCTGTCACGCCTTCGCCGCCGGATACGACCTCCGAACCCCCGACGCCCTGGCCGAAACCTTCGACGCCTTCGACCGCATCGTCGGCCTCCGGTACCTCCGCGGCATGCACCTCAACGACGCTCTCAAACCCCTCGCCAGCCATATCGACCGTCATGCCCCCCTCGGCGACGGCCAGATCGGCCTCCCCGCATTCCGCCTCATCGCCGCCGACCCCCGCTTCAACTCCCTCCCCCTGATCCTCGAAACCACCGACCCCTCCCGCTGGCCCGCCGAAATCGCCACCCTGCAGCAGGCTGCCTTGTGAACATCAGGCCTCTGTCCTTCGCGTACTGACGCGACTGTCCTCCTTGGGCCCGTGGTCGGGCCCAGCCGGACGGGCGAACCC
>CAZHMX010000094.1:0-6947 GCA_964533725.1 uncultured Alistipes sp.
CCCCCGACCCTCTGCTTGTAAGGCAGACGCTCTGAACCAGCTGAGCTAAGCTCCCTATCCGGATGGCTCGGGACTGCAAAAACCGAAGAAACTCTCAACTCCGACCTTCACAACCCTCGCGCAATGCGCCTGAACAAGGACTTGAACCTAGGACCCCATGATTAACAGTCATGTGCTCTAACCGACTGAGCTATTCAGGCATTTCTCAAAGAACTTCGACTTTCCGTCGTTTTGCGAGTGCAAATATACGGCAAAAAATCATTCCTGCAAAAAAAAATCGCTTTTTTTTCAAAAAAAATATACCTTTGTATCTCCCTTACGTTATTAATAAGATGAAAGATTTGAAACACATATTAGCTATCCTGTTGATTATCACCGCCGGAGCCGTTTTTGCCCAGGGCGGGTTAGTCGCCGTGGAGCCTACGCACGATCTGGGGGCGATCCGCGAGACCGACGGACCGGTGACCCATCGGTTCACGGTCCGCAACACTTCGGCCAAGCCCGTGGCCATCGTGCGGGTCGGGGTGAGTTGCGGCTGTCTGACGCCGCAGTTTTCGCGCGAACCGATCCTGCCGGGCGGCAAAGCCGTCGTCGAGATCACCTATGACCCGACGAATCGGCCCGGAACGTTCAGCAAGCAGGTGGGGGTCTTCAGTTCGGCGGGCGGCGAGGCGCTGCTGCTGGTGTTGCGGGGAACGGTGATCGAACGCGAACGCAGTGTCGAGGAACTCTATCCGCTCGATCTGGGCGGCGGGCTGCGGGCGGCCGATGTGACGGCCAACTTCGCCTATCTCTACCACGACAAGACGATTCATACCTCGGTGGGAATCGTCAACGCGTCGAAAAAGACGCTGGTGCTGGACTATGTACCCGAGCTTAAGAGCGGGTTTCTGACCGTGAAACTGCCCGGGCGGCTGGCTCCGGGGCAGCGGGCGGAGGTAGCGTTGAGCTATCATGTGGCGGGTGCTTCGGGGCATTACGGCACGGTGAGCGACCGGTTGTGGCTGCGGGCCGGCGGGGTGAAGGCGCGGCTGCCGATCTCGACGTCTGGGGTGGCGGTCGATCCCGAGGAGGGGATTTATGCGATGGAGAAGCCGCTCTCGGCCATCGACTGCACGACGATCCGTTTCGGCGACGTGGTGCGGGGGGCGAAGGTGGAACCGCTGACGTTCACCCTCGCGAACAACGGCACGGCACCGCTGAAGATCCGTGCGGTGGAGAGCGGCAACGGGTTGGCGACGTGCGATTTGCGCTCGGGCGACGAGGTGCCGGCCCACGGCAAACGCACGGTGGAGGTCCGGATCGGCACCGACGGACGGGATTACGGCGCGGTGGTCGATTACCTGACGGTGGTGACGAACGACCCGCACCATCCGATGCGCAAGGTGCGTGTGACGGCCATTTTCCGCGCAGAGAACAAGTAACTTACAAACCATAGATAAATGTACACGATTCTTGAGAAGGAACTTCTGGCAACCGGGATTTACCGGATGAAGATAGCGGCGCCGCGGGTAGCCCGTGCGGCGTTGCCGGGGCAGTTCGTTATCGTGCGTGCCGACGTGCGGGGCGAGCGCATCCCGCTGACGATTGCCGATTACGATGCCGCCGAAGGGTGGGTGACGATTGTGACGCAGGCCATCGGGGTCTCGACGCGCAAGATCTGCGCCATGGAGGCGGGCGAGCGGCTGGCCGACTTTGCCGGACCGCTGGGGCAGCCGTCGGAATTTGTCCGCGAACCGGTGGAGGAGTTGCTGAGCCGGCGGTTTCTGTTCGTGGCCGGCGGTGTGGGTACGGCTCCGGTCTATCCGCAGGTCAAGTGGCTTCACGAACACGGCGTAAGGGCCGACGTGATTATCGGCGCCAAGACGCGCGACATGCTGATCTACACGGAGGAGATGGCCGCCGTGGCCGACACCTTATATATAATGACGGATGACGGTTCGGCGGGCGAGAAGGGTTTAGTGACGGCCAAGATCGAGGCGCTGGCGGCCGAAGGGTGCCGTTACGATGCGGTGGTGGCCATCGGGCCGATGATCATGATGAAGTTCGTGGCGCTGACCACCCGCAAATACGACCTGCGGACAATCGTGTCGCTCAATGCGCTGATGGTCGACGGCACGGGTATGTGCGGGGCGTGTCGCGTGACGGTCGGCGGCAAGACGCGTTTCACGTGTGTCGACGGACCCGAATTCGACGCCCACGAGGTGGATTTCGACGAGGCCATGCGCCGTCAGGGGATGTACCGCACGATGGAGGAGCGCGCCAACGCCATTGCGGCCGAACGCGCGGCGGGACATCAATGCAGAATCGGACTGGATAAATAGCTGGAAATTATGGCAAACAAGATCAATCGGGTCCCCGTGCGCGAGCAGGACCCGCTGCGCCGGGCAGCCAATTTCGAGGAGGTCTGCTACGGCTATGACGAAAAGGAGGCGCTGTTGGAGGCATCGCGCTGCCTGGATTGCAAGCGTCCGCGGTGTGTCGAGGCCTGTCCCGTGGGGGTGAAGATCCCCGAATTTATCCGGGCCCTGCGCGAGGGCGATACGGCCCGTGCGGCCGCCGTGATCGGGCGGGACAGCTCGCTGCCCTCGATCTGCGGTCGCGTCTGCCCGCAGGAGACCCAGTGCGAAGGCTCCTGTCTGCTGGGGATCAAGGGCGAGGCGGTCGCCATCGGCAAACTGGAACGCTACGTGGGCGACTGGGCCATCGAAAACGGCCACGCCGCCGAAGTGGCCCCGCGCAACGGTCACCGGGTGGCCGTTATCGGCAGCGGTCCTTCGGGACTGGCCTGTGCGAGCGACCTGGCCAAGGCGGGTTACCAGGTGCGGATCTTCGAGGCGCTG
The DNA here is from genome assembly GCA_964533725.1 of uncultured Alistipes sp. GTDB lineage: Bacteria > Bacteroidota > Bacteroidia > Bacteroidales > Rikenellaceae > Alistipes. The sequence goes on from CAZHMX010000094.1 coordinate 2,844, forward strand.
CACGAAGTGGGCGGCGTGTTGGTTTACGGCATTCCGGAGTTCCGCCTGCCCAAACGGGGCATTGTGGCCCGCGAGGTGGAGGCCGTGCGGCAGCTGGGGGTCGAGATCGAGACCGATGTGATTGTCGGCCGCACGCTGACGATCGACTCGCTGTTGGACGAGGAGGGCTACGACGCCGTCTTTATCGGTTCGGGAGCGGGATTGCCGCGGTTTATGGGCATCCCGGGCGAAAATCTGAACGGCGTGGTGTCGGCCAACGAGTTTCTGACACGCGCCAATCTGATGCACGCCTATGACGCGGAGTACGACACGCCGATCTATGTGGGTCGGCGCGTGGTGGTGGTCGGCGGCGGCAACGTGGCGATGGATGCCGTGCGCACGGCACGCCGTCTGGGCGCCGAGGCCACGATCGTCTACCGCCGCGGCGAGGCCGAACTGCCCGCCCGCAAGGAGGAGGTCCACCATGCCAAGGAGGAGGGGATCGAGTTCCGTATGCTCACCAATCCCGTCGAGGTGCTGGGGAGCGACAAAGGCTGGGTGCGCGGCGTGCGCTGTGTGGAGATGACCCTCGGCGAACCCGATGCGAGCGGCCGCCGTTCGCCCGTGGTGAAGGAGGGATCGGAGTTCGACATGGCGTGCGACGTCGTGATCATGGCGTTGGGGACCTCGCCCAACCCGTTGCTGGCCTCGACTACGGAGGGGCTGGAGACCAACCGCCGCGGCTGTCTGGTGGCCGACGACGAGGGGGCCACCACGCGCGAAGGGGTCTTCGCCGGCGGCGATGCCGTGACAGGTGCCGCCACGGTGATCCTGGCCATGGGCGCGGGACGTCGTGCCGCAGCCGCCATCGACCGTTATATAAAGGCCAAACGAAATGAAGCATAGCGTTGTTTGGGCGTTGCTGGCCACGGTGTGGCTCGCCGCAGGGTGCAAGGACACGACGATCTACCGCGCCGAGGGGGTGATCGAGAAGCTCGACTCGGTCTCGATGGTGCTGGCCGATACCGTAGTAACCAGGTCGTTCCGGACGGAAGGAACCCGCGTTACGGGGGCGGGGGAGCTGATCCTCGGCAGCCCCGCCGAGGTGACCTGGCAGGGCGAATACCGCAAGGGGCATGAACCGGCGGCCATCGAGGTGTGGGTGAGCCCCGTCTATGCGAGTCTGCTGGGCCGGTGGGTCGAGAACACGCCCGACTACCACCAGGGGTTCGAGTTTCGTCCCGGGGGCATCGCCCATGCGGTCGGGATGTCGACGGTAAAAATCTCGCAGTGGGAGCTGCACGATGCGGAGCACCTGTGGATGATGGGCGTGATCGTCGGCAGCGGCGAGAATACGGTCTTCGAGGAGCTGTTGGAGATCGAGAAACTGACGGCCGACTCGCTGGTGCTGCTATACCACAACAGCGCGACGCGTCTGCTGCGCTGGACACCCGAACGCGAGGCCGCCCGCCAAAAGGAGCTGGAAGCTGCCGCCGAGGCACAAAAAAACCAAAAGAGACCCGGCAAATAGCGAACGGAGGGGGGGGGTCGGCCGTGTCGGATATCGGAGGCGTCGCATACCGGCGGCACCGGATACCGGCACCGGAGCCGGCAGCATCTGTACGAAGGATCGGGCAAGGAGGACCGAAGACTTGCCCGATCCTGTTTTGTCGGATTGCGGAGCATCTGTCTCGAGGCCTGTCGAAGGCCCCTTCACGTCTCCTCCCGCCGTATTTTCCGTGTCCCAGAGGAGGGTCAACCCAGTATTCCCGGCCGCGGGGAGGGACCGTCCGCCCCATAGAGACCCGAAAAAAGTACGAATATTGTCGCCGGACACCTGAAAACCAAAAAAAATGGTTAATTTTGCAACGGAAACTTACAACCTAAAAAGACCGTTATGAATCCGCTCCGTAAAATTTTGTTCGCCGCCGTGGCCTTTATCGCGTCGCTCTCCGTTCAAACGGCTGACGCACAGACGCTATACCTCTACAAAGAGTTCCAGCCCGCCAAAATCATATTCCGCAACCATGCCGTCAACCGCGCCCTGATGAATTTCGATACCGCGACCGGCGCCATGTTCTTTATGGAGGGCGACCAGATGATGGAGATGACCGAAATCGAGCGCATCCACGCCGTGGAGTGGGAAGACCACCGCTTTATCGCCATGGAGGACCACTTTCTGGAGGAGGTCGACCAACCCAACGGCAAAGTCTGGATCCGCTGGCGCATCCACGATGTTCTGGTCGGTCAGAGCGGCGCCATGGGACTGCCCACGCATGCCAAGGTGGAGGCCATCCACACCGTGGAGATGTCCCGCACGGAGGACGTCTCGATCGACGAGCAGATCCGGCGCCACGAAGTCCGCGACCTGCGCAACGAGAATGTCTACACCTTTACGCACAAGGGCAAAAACGTGTCGGTGCACTCCCTGCGCGAACTCCAGAAGCTCTACGCCCCGCACAAAAAGGAGATTGCGGCCCACATGGCCGACGCCTCGCTCGATCCCCAGAAGACCTCCGACATGCTCCTGCTGATCGATTTCTGCCGCGGCTTCGACAAATAGCAGCAAAAGGGGCAATCGGCCGCCGTGCCGGGGTTCGGCGCGGCAATCCGCATTGCGGCTTTTTTCTTGATTCCGTTGCGTTTCCGTTGCGATCCCGCAGTATTCTCGTTTCGCCTCCGTTACAACCTTGCTGTGCTCCCGTTGCGATATCCCCTGTGGTTTCGTGACGAGTTTCTGGCGGATACGCGCTGTTTTTGATGCCTGTTCGCAACGTATTTTGCGCACTGTTCCCGCGCACGCGGTCCGCCATAGCCGACGCGCGGGAACGAAAATATGAATTTTTCAGGGGTTTTGCGTTATGTTTCAATAAAAATCACTATTTTTGTAGGATTTTAATCTTATTATGCGAAACAAATAGAGATTTATGGATATTATAGCCGGTTTACTTAAAGCCATATTCGGCTCCAAAGCCGATAAGGATCGGAAAATGATCCAGCCTTACGTCGAGAAGATCAAGGCCGTCTATCCCGAGATCAAGCGCCTCACCAACGACGCCTTGCGCGAACGCAGCGAGGCGCTCAAAAAGCGGATCGCCGACTTTATCGCCGACGACGAACGGCGAATCGTCAGCCTGAAAGAGCAGCTCGAACAGCCCGAGACCACGCTGGACGAGAAAGAACGCCTCTCGAAGGAGGTCGACCAGACCGTCAAGGCCATCGACCAAAAGATCGAACAGGTGCTGGATGAGATTCTGCCCGAAGCCTTCGCCATCATGAAAGATACGGCCCGCCGTTTTGCCGAGAACGAGACGGTGCGCGTTACGGCCACCGACTTCGACCGCACGCTGGCCGCTACGCGCGACTTCGTGACCATCGAGGGTCAGGAGGCGGTCTACGCCACCCACTGGCTGGCCGGCGGCAACGATGTCAAGTGGGATATGGTCCATTACGACGTCCAGTTGTTCGGCGGCGTAGTGCTGCACAAGGGCAAGATCGCAGAGATGGCCACGGGTGAGGGCAAGACGCTGGTGGCCACGCTGCCCGTATTCCTGAACGCCCTGGCCCGCAAGGGGGTCCACGTGGTGACGGTCAACGACTATCTGGCCCGCCGCGACTCCGAGTGGATGGGCCCGATGTATCAGTTCCACGGGCTTTCGGTCGACTGCATCGATCGCCACCAGCCCAACTCCGACGCGCGCCGTCAGGCCTACCTGGCCGATATTACGTTCGGTACCAACAACGAGTTCGGTTTCGACTACCTGCGCGACAATATGGCCTCGTCGCCCAAGGATCTGGTCCAGCGCAAACACCATTTCGCCATCGTCGACGAGGTCGACTCGGTGTTGATCGACGATGCCCGTACGCCTCTGATCATCTCGGGCCCCGTGCCCAAGGGCGAGGACCAGCTCTTCGAGGAGTACCGTCCCGCCATCGAGCACCTCTATACGTTGCAAAAGAACCTCGTAACCAATCTGTTGGCCGAGGCCCGGCAGTTGATCGCAAACGGCGACACCGAACAGGGCGGCATCAAGCTCCTGCGTACGCACAAAGGTCTGCCCAAGTACAAACCGCTCATCAAGTTCCTCTCCGAGCAGGGCATCAAGGTTCAGATGCAGAAGACCG
>CAZHMX010000095.1:0-6938 GCA_964533725.1 uncultured Alistipes sp.
CGTCGCCTTACAAGTTCTACCAGTTCTGGCTCAACGTCAGCGACGAGGATGCCGAGCGCTATATCCGCATCTTCACGCTGCTGGACCGCGAGACCATCGAGTCCCTGATCGCGCAGCACCGCGCCGAACCGCACCTGCGACTGCTGCAAAAGCGTCTGGCAGAGGAGATTACCGTGATGATCCACTCGCGCGAAGAGTACGAAAAGGCGGTCGAGGCTTCGTCGATCCTCTTCGGCAACGCCACCTCCGAGGCGCTCCACCGGCTGGATGAGCAGACGCTGCTCCAGGTCTTCGAGGGCGTGCCGCAATTCACCGTCGCACGCGAGAAGATCGCCGCAGGCGTGCCCTTCATCGAACTGGCCGCCGCCGAAACGCAGATCTTCCCCTCGAAGGGCGAATGCCGCAAGATGGTGCAGGGCGGCGGCGTGTCGCTCAACAGCACCAAGGTCACCGACCCGATGCAAGCTCTCGCTGAGGCCGATTTGATTGCCGGAAAGTATCTGCTGGTGCAGCGCGGCAAGAAGAACTACTATCTGGTCATCGCCCAATAATGAGCGACCGGGAGTATACGATCACGTTGGAGCGGATGGAGTTCCACGCCTTCCACGGCTGCTACGATCTGGAACAGCAGGTGGGCAACCGCTTCGAGGTGGATCTGACGCTGAAAGCATCGTTAGGCGACGTCGCCCGCGAGGACGACGTCCGTCTAGCGGTGAACTATCTTACCGTCTATGAGGTGGTTCGCGAACAGATGGCCCGCACCCAGCGGACGATCGAGCGGGTGGCCGAAAACATTATCGGCGCGCTGTACGACCGATTTCCCGAACAACTGCGACACGTAAGCTGCCGCGTCGCCAAATTGGCCCCGCCGCTGGGCGGGAAACTTCGCGCCGTAAGCGTCACGCTCGAACGCTGACGGCGCAGAAAGGGGCAGGCCGGGCGAGCCGCCCGGCGAAAAGGAAGAAACGGTTAATGAGAAACAATTGAATATGAATGAAAAACGATCTTTCTTCGATGGTCGATTGAGTGCCGTGCTGGTTGTTGCGGGCAGCTCGGTCGGTTTGGGGAATATCTGGCGCTTTCCTTATGTTGCGGGCAGCAACGGCGGAGGCGCTTTTGTGTTGGTCTACCTGGGCTGTCTTGTCCTGCTGGGGCTGCCGGTGATGATGGCCGAATTCGCGATCGGCCGCCACACGCGGCAAAATGCCGTCGGCGCCTACCGCTCGTTGGACAAACGGTGGTCGTGGTTGGGCTACAACGGCGTGGTGACGTCGCTGTTTATCATGGGCTTCTACTTTGTGGTTTCGGGCTGGGTCGGAGCCTGGTTAGCGCGTTCGGTGTCGGGCGAACTGGCCACGCTGAACGATTCGGCCGCCTGTGCCGAATATTTCGCGAATTTCACCGCATCGCCCTGGTCGCCTTTGGCTTACACGCTCGGATTCATTCTGCTGAACCACGCGGTGATCGTCATGGGCGTGAAGAAAGGCATCGAACGGTCGGCCCGACTTTTGATGCCGCTCCTGCTGGTGATGCTGGTCGTCCTGGCCGTCCGCAGTCTGCTGATGGAGGGGGCCGCGGAGGGAATCCGGTTCTTCCTGACGCCCGATTTCTCGAAGATCACCCCGCGCACGATCCTGATGGCTATGGGGCAGGTCTTCTTCTCGCTGTCGATCGGTCTGGGCACGATGGTGACCTATGCCTCCTATTTCAAACAGGAAACCGACCTCAAGCGCACCGCGCTGCAGGTGTCGCTGATCGATACAGGCGTCGCCATCCTGGCCGGCATCGTCATCTTCCCCGCCGTGTTCAGCGCAGGCATCGCCCCCGAAGCGGGCCCCTCGCTGGTCTTCATCACGCTGCCCGACATCTTCAACTCGATGGGGCATCCCGCCATTTGGTCGTCGATATTCTTCCTCCTGCTGACTGTCGCCGCGCTCACGTCGACCATCTCGATGCACGAGACGACCACGCTCTACCTCCACGAAGAGTGGCACTTAAGCCGTTCGACCGCCGCGTGGATCACCACGATGGGCGCCGTGCTGCTGGCCTCTATCGCCTCGCTCTCGATGGGTGTGCTGAAACATTGGCAGGTCGGCGGCCTGAACTTCTTCGATCAGCTGGACTTCCTGACCGCCAACATTCTGCTACCGCTTGGAGGTCTGGCCACCTGCATCTTCGCGGGCTGGTTCCTCGACCGCAAAGTGCTCGTCGAACAGATGCACAGTGCGCGCGCAAGGCTCCTTTCGGGCATATTGGTGGTGTTGCTGCGCTGGGTCTGCCCCGTGTTGCTCATCATGATCTTTTTAGACAATCTACACCTTATATAATATGACATCGGAAAAACGTTCCACCTTCGGCGGCAAATTGGCCGCCGTATTGGTTACCGCCGGCGGATCGGTGGGTCTGGGTAATATCTGGCGCTTCCCCTACGTCACGGGCGAAAACGGCGGCGGGGCCTTCCTGCTGGTCTACTGCGCCTGTCTGCTGCTGTTGGGCATTCCGGTGATGCTGGCCGAATTCTCGATCGGCCGCAGCGCCCGAAGCAACGCCGTCGAGGCCTATCGCCGGGTCTCGAAACGCTGGGCCTGGGTCGGATTTCTGGCCATTGCCGCGTCGTTCCTGATCCTCGGCTTCTATTTTGTGGTTTCGGGCTGGACCACCGCCTACTTCGTCCGCTCGGTGACGGGCGAACTGGCCGCGCTGAACACCGCCGAGGCCTACAGAACGGCTTTCGAGAGTTTCAAGGCCTCGCCCTGGCAACCGCTCATCTACTCGCTGCTCTTCCTCTGGATCACCCACGCCATCATCGTCAAAGGGGTCGAAAAAGGCATCGAACGTTCGGCCAAGGTGATGATGCCGCTGCTGTTTGCGGTGTTGATCGCGCTGACGGTGCGCGGACTGCTGATGCCGGGGGCCGCCGAAGGGCTCCGGTTCCTCTTCATGCCCGACTTCTCGCACCTCACCCCGCGATCGTTCCTGGTGGCCATGGGTCAGGCGTTCTTCTCGCTGTCGTTGGGCTTCGGCGCGATGATCACCTACTCGTCCTATTTCAAGCCGGACACCAACCTGGTCAGCACGGCCGTCGAGGTGTCGGTCATCGACACAATAGTAGCCATATTGGCAGGTGTCCTGATCTTTCCGACGGTCTTTTCGGCTGGTATCGCCCCCGAATCGGGGCCCTCGCTGGTCTTCATCACACTGCCTGCCATCTTCAACACCATGCCGTGGCCGATGGTCTGGTCGGCCTGCTTCTTCCTGCTGCTGGGACTCGCGGCGCTGACCTCGACGATCTCGCTGCACGAACCCATAACCCTCTATCTCCACGAAGAGAAACATTTAAGCCGTCTGACGGCCGCACGAATCACCACGTCGGGTTTGGCCGCGCTTGTGACGCTGGCGTCGCTGTCGTTCGGCGTTCTGAACGGATGGAAGATCGTCGGGATGAATCTTTTCGATCTGCTGGACTTCTCGACCACCAACATCCTGCTGCCGGTCAGCGCACTGGGCACCAGTATCTTCACGGGCTGGGTGCTGGACCGCAAAGTGTTGCAGCGCGAACTGACGAACAACGGCACCCTGCGGGTCCGCATCCTGGGCATTGCGGTCTTCCTGCTGCGCTGGGTCTGCCCGCTGCTGTTGCTCTGTATCTTCCTCGACAACTTCGGGCTTATCTAAAGCAAAAAAGATCCTTGCTTGTCGGCAAGGATCTTTTTTGGTTTATCTTGATACGACTGCGCTCGTCGGGGCGGGATGGGACCCCGCCCCTTGCCGCGCGGCGCTCCCCGGTCCGTGCGAAGTTCTTGCGGGTGTGTATATTTTTTCTCCCGTGGGGCGTGGCGTTTACAACGCCCGCCCACGGGAGAAAAAATATACACACCCGCAAGAACTTCGCTATGCTCTCACCTGTGCGCCGGCACGCTGCTCGAACTGACGGGTCAAGTTGGCCATCGTCTTTTCGATCGTACGGTCGTCGAGCGTGCGGGTCTTGTCCTCGAGGATGAAACTCAACGCATACGACTTCTTGCCCTCGGGGAGTTTGTCGCCCTCGTAAACATCGAACAGCGCCACACGCTTCAGGAGTTTCTTCTCGGCCTGGAAGGCGATCTCACGCAACGCGGCGAAGCTGACCGAACGGTCGACCAACAATGCCAGATCGCGCTTCACCTCGGGGAACTTCGACAGTTCCTCGGCCTGCGTGCGGTGTTTGCGGAGCATCTTCATGAGCTGGTCGAAGTTGATCTCGGCGAAATAGACCTCCTGCTTCAGATCGAAACGGCGGGTCTGCCTGCGGGCGACGACGCCCATCTGAACCAGCTCCTTGCCGTTGGCGCCGAACGTGACGGCCTCATCATACAGATCGCTCTCGAGCGATTCGCACTTGAGCGCATAGAGATCCACGCCGAACGAACGCAACAGCCGCTCGACGGCAGCCCGCAACGTAAAGAAAGAGGATTTGACGGCGGCCGCATTCCACGACGGCTGTCCCTCGAGTCCTGTTACGGCCATCGCCAGACGATAGTTCTCCGAATATGGCGCCAGCGAATTTTCATCCTGCACAGCGGTCGCGTCGTAGGAATAACAGTTGCCCAGCTCGTAGAGTTTTAGATCGCCGTTGCGGCGGTTGACATTCAGTTCGATCGCCTCCAGCGTATTGAACAACAGCGTCTGACGCAACACATTCAGATCGGCGCTCAAGGGATTCAGAATCTCCACGCAGCGTTCGGCCGGATAGGAGTTCAGACCCTCGTAATAGGCTTTTTTGGTCAGCGAGTTGGACATGATCTCCGTGAAACCGTTGGCCGTCAGCCGATCGGCCGCCCGGTTGGCGAGCTTGTTTTTGTCGGGTTTCGGAGCATAAGAGAGGGTCGAATGGACACACTGCGGAATCTCCACATTGTTGTAACCATAGATGCGCAACACATCTTCCACAACATCTGCCTCTCTTTGGACATCAACACGATACGGCGGTACGGCGACCGTCCAGACACCCTCCGTTTCGGCCTCGATCCGCATCTCGAGCGACTCCATAATCCCGCGCAGCTCCCCGGTCGGGATCTCCTTGCCGATCAGCGCGCAAACACGCTTCGGCGAAACCTCCACGCGGAACGGCCCGACAGCCTCGGGGCGGCTGTCGAAAATCTCGCTCGCGATCTCACCGCCAGCCAGCTCCTTCATCAGCAGCGCCGCCCGCTTCAGGGCATAAATCTGGATGTTGGGATCCACACCGCGCTCAAAACGGAACGACGAATCGGTGTTCAGACCGAACCGCTTGGCCGTCTTGCGCACCCATACGGGGTTGAAATAGGCGCTCTCGATAAAGACATCGACCGTCGAGTCGCCAATTCCCGAGTCCAGTCCGCCGAAGACGCCCGCAATGCACATCGGCCGCTCGGCCGAGCAGATCATCAGATCCTCCGCCGTCAGCGTACGCTCCACCCCGTCGAGGGTCACGAAGCGGGTTCCCGCCTCGCACGTGCGCACCACGATACGCCGGCCCTCGATCTTCTCCGCATCGAAAGCGTGCAGCGGCTGTCCCAGTTCAAAATTGATATAGTTGGTAATATCGACCAGATTGTTCTTGGGATTGATCCCTACGGCGCGCAACCGGTTCTGCATCCACTCGGGCGACGGACCGATCTTGCAGCCCTTGACCGTCACACCGGTATACCGGGGTGCAGCCTCCCGGTTCTCGACCTCGACACCCACCGTCAGCGCGTGGTTGTCAACCGCAAAACCCTCGACCGAAGGCCATTTCAGTTCGGCCGGCTCGCCGTGGCTCTTCATCCAGGCCACCAAATCGCGGGCAACGCCGATATGCGATGCGGCATCGATACGGTTGGGCGTCAATCCGATAGCGATCACATAATCATCCTCGATCTTGAGGTACTCGGCGGCCGGCTGTCCCACACGCGCCTCGGCCGGAAGTTCCATAATACCCGCGTGGTCGCTGCCGATACCCAGCTCGTCCTCGGCGCAAAGCATGCCCAACGACTCCACACCGCGGATCTTGCTGCGCTTGATCTTGAACTCTTCGTCGCCGCCGTTGGGATAGAGCACCGTCCCGACGGTCGCGCAGAGCACCTTCAACCCTTGCCGGCAGTTGGCCGCGCCGCAGACGATCTGCAACGGAGCCTCGGCACCCACGTCGACGGTGGTAATGTGGAGGTGATCCGAATCGGGATGCTCGGTGCAGGTCAGCACCTGGCCGACCACGACGCCTTTCAGTCCCCCCTTGATGGTTTCGATCTTCTCCAAACCCTCGACTTCGAGGCCGATATCGGTCAGAATCTTGGCAATTTCCTCGGCCGACCGCTCGGTGTCGACATACTGTTTGAGCCAGTTGAAAGAGATATTCATAGTTTTATTCGTTATTAGCCCTTGTTGTTGACATACAATCGAACAAAGGTAGCGAGTTTTCGCCGAAAAAGCAAATTTTTTGTGCGCCGCGCAAAGTTTGGAATCCGCCCGCAAAAGTTCCCTCCGTCCGCAGGATGCCGGAGCGCCACAACAAAAACGGGGTCCCGATATCGGAACCCCGTCGAAAACGCTTTGTCGGGATGACTGGATTCGAACCAGCGACAACACGCCCCCCAGACGTGTACTCTAACCGGGCTGAGCTACATCCCGTAAGTGGTCTGCGTTTTCGGAGTGCAAATATACGCATTATTTTTTTATTCCAAACATTATTCGGATTTTTTTGCATTTTTTTTTAGCGTTATGCCGTATTACCTTATATAATAATAGGCGACGAAAGCATACATCGCAAAAGAATGCAGGCTTTTTTTGCGATTATTTCCGGGCTGCCGAATAAAAAGAGCGGGGAACTGTTTGTTTATTCAAAAATATTGTCTATCTTTGCGTCCCGATAATACATACACAAAACAATGTACGTAATAGTAGAGATTGCAGGTCAGCAATTTAAGGCTGAAAAAGGTCGG
>CAZHMX010000096.1:0-6782 GCA_964533725.1 uncultured Alistipes sp.
TCTTGACGCTCTTCGACACGGCGATGTAGGAGCACATGCCGAAGAAGAAGGCGAAAACCATGTTGTCGATAAAGATCGACCGAATAAAAAGATTCAATGTATCCATAGCTTAGCCTCCTATTTTTCCTGTAAATCCTTGTTGTACGAGCGGTGGATCCAGATGATGCAGCCCACGATGATCAGGGCCATCGGCGGGAAGAGCATCAAACCCGTATTGGAGTAGAAGCCTCCGTTGGCCGCATACCAGCTCTCGGGGATCACCCGCAGGCCGAACAGCGTGCCCGAGCCCAGAAGCTCGCGGAAGAAGGCCACCACGACCAGGATCAGGCCGTAGCCCAAACCGTTGCCGATACCGTCGAGCAGTGCCGGCCAGGGTTTGTTGCCCAGGGCGAAGGCCTCGACGCGGCCCATGATGATACAGTTCGTGATGATCAGACCCACGTAGACCGACAGCTGTTTCGACACATCGTAAACGAAGGCTTTCAGGATCTGGTCGACCAGAATTACCAGCGAAGCGATAACGACCAGCTGGACGATGATACGGATTCGCGACGGGATCCCGTTACGCAGCAACGACATCACCAGGTTGGCGAAAGCCGTGACGACCGTAACCGACAGCGCCATAACAAATGCAGGCTTGAGCTGGACCGTTACGGCCAGTGCGGAGCAGATACCCAAGATCTGAACGATGACGGGGTTGTTCTTGCTGAACGGCCCGGTCAGAAATTGCATATTCTTCGATGCCATAGGTTCTTATCCTTAATTGTTTTCACTTTGTTCAACTGCCTCTTCGACGGCCTGCTCCTCAACGGGAGTCACAGCGGCCTTGAAATAAGGCACGTAGCTGGTCAGACACTCCTTGAGCATCGCCGTCACGCCGTCCGAAGTCTTCGTACCGCCCGTGATGGCGTCCACCTCGTGGTCGAGGTCCCGGGCACCGCCCTTGCGCAGCGAGATCGAGACGAACTCGCCCTCCTCGAAGAGTTTCTTGCCTTTGTAGAGGGCCTGGTGTTTGGGGGTGGCGATCTCGGCACCCAGACCCGGGGTCTCGCCCTGGTGGGCCAGAACGATGCCCGACACGGTGTTCATATCGCTCTCCAGAGCCAGATAGCCCCAGATATCGCCCCACAGACCTTTGCCGACGATGGGGATAACCACCCGGCCGTCCTCCTTGTTGCGGAACAGCAGGTAACGGTCCTCGGCACGCGACTCGCGCAGCGACTTGTTCGATTTCAGAATATCGAAGGCCACCGAAGCGTCGACCGTTCCGGCCGTACCCTCCTCGTCGACCACATAGGCCTCGATGGCGGCATCGAAGTCGGTCGAGAGATCCATGCCGAGCGAATTGAGGATGTTGCCCTTCTTTTCGTTCAGCTCGTTGGCCACCTGGCGATCCTGCAGCGAGAGCGCAGCCACCGCCAGCACGATAGCTACCACGACCACCATCACGGTCGAGTAGATTATAATATAGGTATTACTGTTCTTGTTCATAGCTGTACCTCCCTATTTTGCCGATTTAACACGTTTTTGACGGCGCGAGATGTTGGCCTCGACCACGAAGTAGTCTACCAGCGGAGCCATAGCGTTCATAAAGAGGATGGCGAGCATCATACCCTCGGGATAGGCGGGGTTGGCCACACGGATCAGCACGGCCAGCGCACCGGTCATAAAACCGACGATATATTTGCCCGTCTCGGTCTGTGCCGAGGTCACGGGATCGGTGGCCATAAAGACCGCACCGAAGGCGAAACCGCCGACGAGCAGATGCTGCCAGGCGGGGATCTGCGCGTAGGCCGACGTACCGCAGACGTTGAAGAGCAGACCCATACCCAGACCGCCGACAAATACCGACACCATCGTCTTCCACGAAGCCGTGCCCGTGAAGAGCAGGATCACGGCGCCGATCAGAATCGCCAGCGTCGAAGTCTCGCCCACCGAACCCGGGATAAAGCCCAAGAAGGCATCCATGGCGCTCATCGTCAGGCCGTTGCCGAACGAAGCGCCGTTCGACATCTGCTCCAGGGCCGTGGCACCCGTCACGGCGTCGCTGGCGTACCATACCTTCTCGCCCGAGATAAACGGCGTGAAGCTGAAGAAGACGAACGCACGGGCCAGCAGCGCGGGGTTGAAGACGTTCATACCCGTACCGCCGAAGACCTCCTTGCCGAATACGACGGCGAAGGCCGTACCCAGGGCGATCATCCACAGCGGCGTACCGACGGGCATCACCATCGGGATCAAAAGACCCGACACTAAGAAACCCTCGTTGATCTCGTGACCGCGCACCTGCGCAAAGGCGAATTCGATGCCCAGACCGACGACGTACGAAACGACGATCATCGGCAGCACCTTCAGGAAGCCCGTCCAGAAGGCCTCCCAGCCGGTCAGACCGATCTGGTAGCCCGTGTTGTACATACCGAACAGCAACGCGGGGACGAGGGCCGCGACGACCATGATCATCGTACGCTTCATATCGTTCACGTCGCGCACGTGCGAGCCGTGCTTCGTGGTGGTGTTCGGCACAAAGAGGAAAGTTTCAAAACCCTCGAAGGTCGATTGCAGGAAACCCAGCTTGCCTCCCTTGGAGAAGGTGGGTTTGATCTTGTCAATATAGTTGCGAAGTCCCATGTTTATGCCTCCTTGATCATTAAGTTAATGCCGTCGCGCAGAATCTGCTGCATCTCGATCTTCGACGGGTCGACCACCTCGCACAGGGCGATGTCCTCCCCGATCACCTCGTAGATACCCAGATTCTCCATCTTGTCGATATCGCCGGCCAGACAGGCCTTCAGCAGATAGACGGGATAGATGTCCATCGGCAAATATTTGTCGTAGAGACCCGTCACGACAAACGGACGCTCGCCGCCGTGCAGGTTGGTGTCCAAACGGTATTCGCGCTTGGGGCAGAGCCACGAGAAGTAGGAGCGCGACACGGAGAAGGCGCCCAGACGGGGCATGGCCCAGCCCATGAACTCGTACTTGTCCCCCTCGGGAATGACGGTGATCTGGTTGGCGTTGTAGGGCAGATAGCTGTCGATCTCCTTCTTGACGCCCGTGAGGACGTTGCCGGCGATCACGCGCACCGAGTCGCCCTCTTTCTGTGCCTTGATGCGGCCGTCGAGGATCGCCTTGAGGGGCATGCCGTCCACCACTTTCATATAGGCGGGACGTTCGATCTCCGAACCGCAGACGACGACCGTACGCGTACGGTCGACCTTGCCCGTGGCGAACAGGCGGCCGATGATGACCACATCCTGGACGTTGAGCGTCCAGACCTTCTCGCCCTTGTTGACGGGGTCGATGTGGTGTATCTGCACGCCGACGTTGCCGACGGGGTGTTTGCCGGCGAACGAGTGGATTTCGACACCTCTCATTTGAGCCATCCAGCCCTCTTCGCCCGCTTTGAGCGAGAGGTGCACCTTGCCGTCGGTCAGACGGCCCAGCACCTCGAGACCCTTTTGCAGGTTCTGTTTCTCCTCCTGGAGGATAAAGTTGTAGTCGGGGGCCAGCGGAGCGCTGTCGAAGCCCGAGACGAAGATGGCCTTGGGCTTGTCCTGCGGATCGGCAATAATGCCGTAGGGACGCTGCACGAGCATCGGCCACATTCCCGAGCGCAACAGGAACTCGATGACTTCCTCACGCGAGGCGGCAGCGGGGTTGACCGGCATAAACTCCTCGCAGGTCTGTTGGGCGTCCCGATCGACGATCACGTCGAGGATACGGCGTTTTTCACCCCTGACGATAGCCGATACGGTGCCGCTGACGGGCGAGGTGAAGAGGATCCGCTCGTTGTACTTGTTGAAGAACAACGGGGTTCCGGCCTTGACCCGGTCACCGACCTTAACCAGCATTTTCGGGGTTACGCCCTCGAAATCAAGGGGAGAGAGCGAGTACTGGGCTGCCGGTACGATGACACGGTAGCTCTGCTCGGCCTTACCCTGCAATTTGATGTCGAGTCCCTTACGTAGTTTAATGATATTCGACATGGTTAAAGTGTTATGTATTAATGTTTTTAACTCTTTCTTATCTTTCCGTTCCTTCTCTTCCGTCCGTGCCCGTTCCGCCGCCCTGAATCCGTCCGTTCCGGGAAACTGCCCCTGCTCCTTCTTTCAATATTCCCGGGAACCGGCTCTTTTACTCCCCAAACGGCACCCCTAATCTTTAAGCACCAGCCGGTTAGTTCCGACAGCCGGTCCCTTGTTAGCGGTATAACAGCACATATCGCACGCGAAGTTACGACTTTTTTTGCATAAAATCGTGTATTCGGACGCTTTTTTCTTGCAGGCGACTGTTTTTTGTTCATAATCCCGCCCGCATACGGAAACCTTACGGAAATCACACGCGGATGTCCAAGCAAAAAAACGGCGAAAATTTGGTCGGACGGCCGACTTTTCGTACCTTCGCCTTTGATTATGGAGTATCCGTTTGTCAATATCCATACCCATCGGCCCGCGGGCAGCGCCATCGGGCTGCGCACCACAGGCATTCACCCCTGGCAGGCCGCCGAGGTCGACCCCGCGCAACTGAGCCTGCCCCTGCCGCCACCCGACGGGATCCAGGCCGCGGGAGAGATCGGGTTGGACTTCGCCCGGAAGATCGACCGTGCGAAACAGGAGGCGCTCTTGCGCCGGCAGCTGGCCTGGGCACAGGAGGCGGCCCTGCCCGTGGTCCTGCACTGCGTCCGCGCCTTCGAACCGATGTTGCGGATTCTGGCACAATACCGGCTTCGCGGAGTGATCTTCCACGGTTTTATCGGCTCCCCGGAGCAGGCGCACGAGGCCCTGCGGCGCGGTTACCGGCTCTCGTTCGGGCTACGCACATTCGACTCCCCGAAAACGCTCCGCGCCATGCGAAGCGTGCCTCTGGAATCGATCTTCCTGGAGACCGACGACGACCCCGCAGAGATCGGGACGGTCTACGGACTTGCGGCCGGGGCGCTCGGCGTGGAGGTCGGGACGCTGCGCGAACGGATCTACAGAAACTACGAAAATCTTTTCGACCATGGAGACAAATAACTGGCTGGAACGCACCGAGTTGCTGCTCGGCGAAGAGAAACTCCGGCAGCTGCGCGACGCCCACGTTCTGGTCGTCGGTTTAGGCGGCGTGGGGGCCTATGCGGCCGAGATGATCGCCCGCGCGGGGGTCGGGGAGCTGACCCTGGCCGATGCCGACGTGGTGAGCGTGTCCAACATCAACCGCCAGCTCGTGGCCCTGCATTCGACCGTCGGCCGCCCCAAAGCCGAGGTGCTGGCCGACCGCCTCACGGACATCAACCCCGGAGTCAAACTCCACATAGTCAACAAATACATCCGCGACGAAGAGACCTACACGCTGCTGGACGCCGCACGCTACGACTATGTGGTCGACGCCATCGACACCCTCTCGCCCAAGCTGGCGCTGATCGCCGCGGCACTGGAGCGGGGCTATCCGCTCGTCAGCTCGATGGGTGCGGGGGCGAAACTGGATCCCGCGCAGTTGGAGATCGCCGACATCGGCCGCACGCACCACTGCCCGCTGGCCCACATGCTCCGCAAACGGTTGCACAAAATCGGCATCAGGTCGGGTTTCCGGGCCGTCTTCTCGCCCGAACCCGCACGCGAAGGGGCGATGATCCTCTGCGAGGAGACCAACAAAAAATCCAACGTCGGGACCATCTCCTACCTGCCCGCGCTCTTCGGCATCGGCTGCGCCTCGGTGGTCATCCGCGGACTGATCGGCGAACTGACTAACGACTAAAACACGGACACTATGAATATTGTATTTTTGGACGAATACAGCCTTTCGGGCTGCGACCTGACCCGGATCCGCGCCCTGGGCGATTACACGGGTTACGAATACACGCTGCCCGGAGAGGTGGTCGAACGCGCCCGCGGGGCCGAGGTGCTGATCGTCAACAAGGTCGTGATCACGGCCGAGATTATGGACGCTCTGCCCTCGTTGCGGCTGATCTGTCTGGCGGCTACGGGAATGAACAATGTCGACCTCGAGGCGGCCGCCGCACGCGGCATCGGGGTGCGCAACGCCGTCGGCTACTCGACCCACGCCGTGGCCGAAACCACCCTCGGCGCCGTACTCTCGCTCATCCGCCACAACGGTTATTACGACCGTTTCGTCAAGTCGGGCGACTATGCCGCGTCGGGCCGCCAGTTCCACTTCGGCTACCCCAACCTCCAGCTCTACGGCAAACGGTGGGGCGTCATCGGATTGGGCAATATCGGCCGCGAGGTGGCCCGTTTGGCCACGGCATTCGGCTGCGAGGTGGCCTACACCTCGACTTCGGGCGTCGAACGCGAAGAGGAGTATCCCGCACGCCCCCTCGGGGAGCTGCTCCGCACGTCCGACGTGGTGACCGTCCACTGTCCGCTGAACGACCGCACACGCGGTCTGATCGGCGCCCGCGAACTCGCGATGATGAAACCCACGGCCGTCCTGGTGAATGTCGCCCGCGGCGGCATTGTCGACGAGGCGGCATTGGCCGAGGCCCTCGACGAAGGCCGCCTTCTGGGTGCCGCCCTCGACGTCTTCACCCACGAACCGCTGGAGGCCTCGTCGCCGCTCTGCCGCCTCAGCGACCCCGAACGGCTGTTGCTCTCGCCGCACAACGCATGGGCACCGATGGAGGCCATCGACGTCCTGGTCGGCTGCATCGTGCACAACATACAGACCTACTTCAACCGGGGCTGACGCACGACTGCGCTCCTTGGGCCAATGATTTGGCCCAGCCGCGCGGGCGAACCCGAACAATATGTTTTCTTGCGGGTGTGTATATGTTTTTCCCGTGG
>CAZHMX010000097.1:0-6727 GCA_964533725.1 uncultured Alistipes sp.
CATGGGAGGAGGCCGAGCACGCCTCGAAGTTCGCCGAGCTGATCGGCGAGGTGGTTTGGGACACCAAGACCAACCTCTACAAGCGCATGAATGCCGAGGCCGGCGCCTGCGAGGACAAGTTGCGTCTGGCCCGTCTGGCCAAGGAGCAGGGTCTGGACGCCGTACACGACACCGTACACGAGATGGCCAAGGACGAGGCCCGTCACGGTGCCGGTTTCCAGGGTCTCTACAAGCGTTACTTCGGCAAATAGTCCCCTCTCCGGAACCGATTCCAAGCCCGACCGTGCAGTCGGGCTTTTTTTGTTGTCTCTTCCGTTGGCTTTTTGTTTGTTGGCTTTTTGGCTTTGCCGAAGATACTCCCGCTCGGCAAAAGCAAATTCATTTGCTTTTGCGCTCGCTTATGCGTATCTTTGTCCGCGTGGACTGCCGGAAAACGGGCGGAAAAACGGGCGCACAGCACCGCGGCACGAACTGGCGGCCCGATTTTGGCAGAAACGCAAAAACGATACGATAAGCATGACCCCTTTGGAGGAATATCAACTGCTCGCGCAAGAACCGCTGCGACGCGCCGTTTGCGAAAACCGGCACCGCGACCCGTTGGACGTGGCGCTGGATGGCCGGCTGCCTTATGCCCGGTTGGTCGCCACGCAGGTGAAATATCTGCGGCGGGCCTCTTCGAAGCTGCCGCGTTATGCCGCCGCCGGGTGTCTGCTCCCGCCGCGGGCCTTCGAACAGGCCTCGGGTGAGCGGACCGCCGAACACAAAAGCATCAGCGGTGACTCGCTGCTGGAGCTGACGTGCGGTCTGGGGGTCGACACCTGCGCCCTGTCGCGGCGATTCCGGCGGGTGGTGACCCTCGAGCGCGACGAGACATTAGCCTGGGTGGCGAGAGAGAACTTCTCGCGGTTGGGGATCACCAACGTGGAGGTCATCACGGCCGATGCCGCCGACTATCTGGCCCGCACCGGAGAGCACTTCGACTGGATCTATGCCGACCCCGACCGTCGCGACGCCGAAGGGCGCCGGCAGGTGTTGCTCGCCGCCTGTTCGCCCGATGTGGAGGCCCTCCTGCCCCTGATCCGCCGACACGCCCGGGGGCTTTGTCTGAAGCTCTCACCGCTCTTCGACGTGGGCGAGGCGCTGAAGATCTTTCCCCGCAGCGAGGTCGAGACGCTCTCCGTGGGGGGCGAATGCAAAGAACTCATCGTCTACGCCGACGGCCGCGAACCGCGGGTGACGGCTACGGTCCTCGGTCGCGGCAGCTACGGCGTGACGGCCGCGGAGTGGTCGGAGGAGCTGCCCGAGGCGGGAGCGTGTCCGGCCGACGCGTGCCGCTATCTGATTCTCCCCGATGCCGCGCTGCGCAAATCGCGTTTGGTGCGCCGTCATCTGGCGGGCCGCGCGTGGGTCGGGTCGGAAAACGGATACGGACTGGCCGCGGCAAAGCCCGAAGGCACGATGCTGGGACGGATCTTCGAGATCCGGCGGGTGACGGACTTCGAACCCAAGCGGCTCCGGCGAGAATACGGCGGGCGCGGCTGCATCGTCCACCGGCAGGAGTTCCCGTGGCCGGCCGAACAGATCGTCCGCCGTCTGGGACTCCGTGCGGGCGAGGAGTACAGGCTGGCCTTTACGCGCGTGGCGGGCCGCGCCTGCTGCATCGAACTGGGAGAGGAGGTGCTGGGATGATCGAACGGTTGCGACAGGCGGTGCTCGAGACCCCCTTTCTGCGTCTGCCGCGCGAATATGCCAACCCGCTGATCCGGCTGGCCGTATGGGTCTATCGGCTGATCTTTTACACGGTGGTCGAGCTGTTCGAACACCAGACGATGGTCCGCTCGGCGGCGCTGACCTACTACACGCTGACCTCGATCGTCCCCGTCGTGGCACTGGTCTTTGCCGTGATGAAGGCCTTCGGGCTGGTGGACAACCTGCTGGAGGATCTCTACAGCCTTTTTCCGCAGAATCCCGACATTGTCGACTACCTGGTGGTCTTTGCCGAAAAGACCCTGAGCCGCACGCGGGGCGGGCTGGTGGCGGCCGTCAGTTTTGCGGTGCTGTTCTGGTCGGTGATCCGCATCTTCAGCTCCATCGAGAGCGCCTTCAACAACATCTGGGAGGTCGAGCGCACGCGCAGCGTAGCCCGTCAGTGGCTGACCTATCTGGGCATCGTGATCCTCGCCCCCGTGCTGTGGGGCGGCGCCGAGGTGCTCGGGATCTATCTCTACGGATTGGTGGCCCCCGACGGAAGCACGGCGCTCGACGTGCTGGCCAAGGTGGGCGCCGTGATCCTGATCTGGCTGCTCTTCACCGTCCTCTACAAATACATCCCCTACACGCGCGTACACTGGCGCAGCGCCCTGACGGGCGGCATCGCCGCAGGTACGGCCTTCCTGCTCTTTCAGTGGGGCTATATCTATTTGCAGCGCTGGATGACCTCCTACAACGCCATCTACGGCAGTTTTGCCGCCCTGCCGCTCTTTCTGATGTGGCTGCAGATCTCGTGGCAGATCCTGCTCGTGGGCGGCGAACTGGCTTACGCACACCAACATATCGAGATCTTCGACGCCGAACGACGGGCGTTGCTCCTGATCCCGCAAGATTTCAGAAAGGAGAATTTTCATGACAAGACAGGCAACCCGTAACACCGGAAACATCGGCCGCGTGACCCTCGTCGGAAGCGGCAATCTGGCTGAAGCGCTGGCGGAGGCTTTGGCCCGGGAGGGGCTTCTGGCACAGCTCTGCGCCCGCAATCCCGAGCGCGGCGAGGCCCTGGCGGCACGTCACGGCGTCGAATGGATCCGCCGCACGGAGGAGATCCGCGCCGTGGA
Source organism: uncultured Alistipes sp. (assembly GCA_964533725.1). GTDB lineage: Bacteria > Bacteroidota > Bacteroidia > Bacteroidales > Rikenellaceae > Alistipes. The sequence goes on from CAZHMX010000097.1 coordinate 2,832, forward strand.
GTGCGTCCTGCTGGCCGTCAGCGACCGCGCGATCGGCGAGGTGGCCGAGGGGCTGCACCTGCCGCCCGGGACCATCGTGGCCCACACCTCGGGAGCCGTCGCCGTCGGGGCGCTCGGGGCGCATCCCCGCCGCGGGGTCCTCTATCCGCTGCAAAGTTTCACGAAGGGCCGGACGATCGATCTGGGAAGCGTTCCGATCTTTGTCGAAGGCAGCGACGAGGCCACGGCCCGGGCCCTGACCGACCTCGGGCGGAGGATCGGCGGGCAGGTCTTTGCGGCCGACAGCGAGTGCCGGCGGCGCGTCCATCTGGCGGGGGTCGTGGCCAACAACTTCACCAACGCCCTCTACGGCTGGGCGGGCGAGGTGGTCCGTCAGGCGGGGCTGCCCTTCGGGGTGCTGGACGCCCTGATCCTCGAAACGGCCCGCAAAGCCGTCGAGACGCACGACCCCGCCCGCATGCAGACCGGACCCGCCCTCCGCGGCGACCGGGCCTCGCAACTGCGCCATCTGGAGCTGCTCGACGGCGAACAGAAACAATTGTACGAACTGTTATCGAAATGGATATGGGAAACTTCAAAGAGGACATTGTAAAGACCGAGGCCCTGCTCTTCGACGTCGACGGCGTGATGACCGACGGCGGTTTGATCCCCCTGGCCGACGGCGATTTCATCCGCAAATACAACGCCAAAGACGGTTACGCCCTGAACCGCGCCCTGCGCAAGGGCTATCGCATCGGCATCATCACGGTCGGCCGGGGCGAGACGCTGCGGCGCCACATGGAGGCGACGGGCATCCGCGACCTCTACATGGAGTGCCGGGACAAGCGGGAGGCGCTGCACGATTTCCTGACCCGTCACGGTCTCGACCCGCAGAAGGTCGTCTACATGGGCGACGACATCCCCGACCTGCGGTGCATGCGCGAGGTGGGTATTCCGGTCTGTCCGGCCGATGCGGCGGTGGAGGTGCTGGCGGCGGCGCGTTACGTGTCGCAATTCGGCGGCGGCGCAGGTGCCGTGCGCGATATCATCGAGCAGGTGATGCGCGCCCGGGGCGACTGGAACGAGGAGTAGCCGCAGCCTGCGGGGCCAAGCCGGGCCGTCCCGGGCGTTCCCGGAAGGCGAAACCGCGGCCGCAGGAAAACATTCCCTCCCCACCGGAGACAAAAGCCCCGGAAACAGAGAGAAAAAGGGCCCGGAAGAGGCGTTTTTGCACTTTTTTTATTAGCTTTGTAGCGAGAAACCGTACACATGTAAAAATTGGTCAATATGGAACAACAGAACAAAAATTCGCTGCCCGAAAACGCCTACCGCGAACTCAAGGCCGGCGAAACCTACGAGCCGCTGATGAGTCCGAAATCCTCGCCCGCGGAGGTTACCCCCTACTCGGTGGGCATGGGCCTCGTGATGGCAATCGTCTTCTCGGCCGCAGCCGCCTATTTAGGACTCAAGGTGGGACAGGTCTTCGAGGCCGCCATCCCCATCGCTATCATCGCCGTGGGGTTAGGCAACATCCTCGGCAAACGCAATATGCTCGGTCAGAATGTCATCATCCAGTCGATCGGCGCCTCGTCGGGCGTCATCGTCGCCGGCGCCATCTTCACGCTGCCCGCGCTCTATATCTTGGGGTTAGAGGCCGAGTTCTACCAGGTCTTCCTCTCCTCGCTCCTGGGCGGCGTGCTGGGCATCGTGCTGCTGATCCCCTTCCGCAAATACTTCGTCAAGGAGATGCACGGCAAATACCCCTTCCCCGAGGCTACGGCGACCACCGAGGTGCTCGTGTCGGGCGAAAAGGGCGGCAACCAGGCCGCACTGCTGGCCATATCGGGTCTGGTGGGCGGTCTCTACGACTTCGTCGCCGGCACGTTCGGCCTGTGGGCCGAGTCGGTCTCCACGCGCATGGCCGAGTGGGGCGTGGCCGTGGCTGACAAATTCAAGTTCGTGGTGTCGAACAACACCTCGGCGGCCGTTCTGGGTTTGGGTTATATCATCGGTCTGAAATATGCCGCCATCATCACGGCGGGTTCGGCGCTGGTCTGGTTCGTGATCGTGCCCGTGGTGGGTTCGGCAGGAGCCGACACGGCGGGGTTGAGCCCCGAGGAGATCTTCCAGGCGTGGGGACGTCCGCTGGGTATCGGCGGCATCGCCATGGCCGGTCTGGTGGGAATCATCCGCCAGTCGAGGATCATCCGTCAGGCCGTGGGTCTGGCCGTCAGCGAGCTGGGCGGCGGCAAGAAGGTCTCGGCCGCGACGGAGGAGCGCACGCAGCGCGACCTCGCGATGAAACGCGTGATGACCCTCCTCTGCGCCGCGCTGCTGACCACCTTCCTCTTCTTCCAGTTCGGCGTGCTGGGCAACTGGCTGCAGTCGGTGGTGGCGATCCTGATCGTCTTCGTCATCGCCTTCCTCTTCACCACCGTGGCGGCCAACGCCATCGCCATCGTGGGCACGAACCCCGTGTCGGGCATGACGCTGATGACGTTGATCTTAAGCTCGTTAGTGCTGGTCAGCGTCGGCATCAGCGGCAAGGCGGGCATGACGGCGGCGCTGGTGATCGGCGGCGTGGTCTGCACGGCCCTGTCGATGGCGGGCGGCTTTATCACCGACCTGAAGATCGGTTACTGGCTGGGCACGACGCCCCGCAAGCAGGAGACCTGGAAATTCCTCGGCACGATCGTCTCGGCCGCGACGGTGGCCGGCGTGATGATCGTCCTGAACAAGAGCTACGGTTTCGGTACGGACAGCCCGTTAGTGGCTCCGCAGGCCAACGCCATGGCCGCCGTGATCCAGCCCCTGATGGAGGGCGGCGACACGCCGTGGGTGCTCTATATCGCGGGTGCGCTGCTGGCACTGGTTCTGACCGCCATAGATATTCCCGCGCTGGCCTTCTCGCTCGGTATGTTCATCCCGATGCACCTGAATCTCCCGCTCGTGGTGGGCGGTTTAGTGGCTTGGTTCGTCTCGACCCGCTCGAAAGATGCCGCCCTGAACAAGGCGCGTCAGGACCGCGGCACGCTGCTGGCCTCGGGCTTTATCGCCGGCGGCGCCCTGATGGGCGTGGTGTCGGCCGTGCTGAAATTCGCGGGCGCCGAGTGGATGCTCACCGGATGGGTCAGCTCCGTCGCCGCCCAGTGGGTGACGCTCGCGGCCTACGTGGCGCTGATCGCCTACTTCGCCCTGCACACGATGAAGGCCCGGCCGGAAAAAGAGTAACTTCAATCAAGCAAATAATGTCAATATGGAACTCAAGGAAAGATTTTTGAAATATGTCTCCTTCGACACGCAGTCGCAGGAGGATGTCGAGGCCTTCCCCTCGACCGAGAAACAGAAGGTGCTGCTGTCGTTCCTGGCCGACGAGATGCGGGCCTTAGGCATGACCGACGTCACCATGGACCAGTACGGCTACGTGATGGGAACGATTCCCGCCTCCAAAGGGCTGGAACAGGCACCCGTGATCGGTTTTATCGCCCACGTCGACACGTCGCCCGATATGAGCGGCAAGGAGATCCGCCCGCGCGTGGTGGAAAATTACGACGGCGGCGACCTGCAGCTGAACGGTCAGCTGGCGATGAAGGTGGAGGATTTCCCCGAGCTGAAGCTCTTCAAGGGCCACACGCTGATCCACACCGACGGCACGACGCTCCTGGGTGCCGACGACAAGGCGGGTGTGGCCGAGATCATGACCGCGGCCGAGTATCTGCTGACCCATCCTGAAGTCCGCCACGGCAAGATCCGCGTAGGTTTCACCCCCGACGAGGAGGTGGGCCGCGGGGTCGACTTCTTCGACGTGAAGGCCTTCGGCGCCGACTTCGCCTACACGGTCGACGGCGGCATGGAGGGTGAGCTGGAGTACGAGAATTTCAACGCCGCCGGCGCCAAGATCAAGATCCAGGGCCGCA
>CAZHMX010000098.1:0-6638 GCA_964533725.1 uncultured Alistipes sp.
AAGGAGAAATTTTAGGACTTCTTGGTCCAAATGGAAGTGGAAAAACCACAACCATTAATTGTATTTTGTCTTTACTTCGTTTTAAAGAAGGTAAAATTAAAATTTTTGGATTGAGCTGACCGCTTTCCGTGCGCGTGTCGATGCCAAGATCGAGAAGGGCATGAAGAAGGAGAAGGCCATCTACGAGGCGTTGCGCGCCCTCATCCGCCAGTCGAAGGCCATCCACTTCGACGGCAACGGCTATTCGGACGAGTGGAAGGCCGAGGCGGCCCGTCGCGGTTTGGACTGCGAGACCTCCGCACCGCTGATCTTCGACCGCTGCCTCACCCCCGGGACGGTCGAGATGTACGAACAGATGGGCGTCTTCTCGCGTCTGGAGATCGAGGCCCGCACCGAGGTCAAGTGGGAGACCTATACCAAGAAGATACAGATCGAGGGCCGTGTGCTGGGCGACCTGACGATGAACCATATCGTCCCCATCGCCTCCAAATACGAAGCAATGCTTTTGGACAAGGTCTACAAGATGAAACAGATCGGCGACGACCTGAACCCCGCCTCCGACATCGCCCTGATCAAGCGGATCCAGGACCACACCGCCGAGATCCAGCGCCTGACGATCGAGATGACCGATGCCCGCCGCGAGTGCAACCGCATCGAGAACCAGCGCGAGAAGGCCATTGCCTACCATGACCGTGTCGCCGTTTACTTCGACCCCATCCGTCACCATATCGACAAGTTAGAGGAGATCGTCGACGACCAGATGTGGCCGCTGCCCAAATACCGCGAGCTGCTGTTCCTGCGATAAGCGGCCTCTCTTTACACGTGCTGCGCCTTCGGGAACCCGATAACGGATCCTGAAGGCGCAGCCTTTTTTGTGTTGTTTGAGCGCTGACGGGAACTTTTCGCAGCCGGGGCCGTCAGTCGATATCGGGATAGAGGAGATAGGGCCGGCGTTCGCGACGGAACCGGGCGACATCCTCCTGCCATCGGGCGGCGATCTCGTCGGCCGTGGCGCCGTCGATGATCATTTCGCGGACGTAGGCCGCGCCGACCAGCTTTTCGAACATCGGGGTAAAGAACCGCTCGCCCAACCCCAGGGCGTGGTAGGCCTCGACCACATAGCGGAGGTCGAATCCGCGGATCGAGTCGGCGGGCAGCTGCCGCAGATCGCGGCCGAAACATTCGCGACCCTCCAGCGGCGGATGTTTGGCTCCGCGGTCGGGCCGGGGGGTGAAGCGGAAGGGATAGCCGGCCATATCGGGATGACCGAAACATTCGAAGGGCTGGGGTGTGCCGCGCCCGAGGCTGACGACTGTCCCCTCGAAGGGACAGAGCAGCGGATAGAGCCGGACGGCCTGCGCGGTGCGGAGGTTGGGCGACGGCGCCACGGGCAGGACGTAGGGGGTGGCGTGGGTGTAGTTGCGGCAGGGGACGACCTCCAGTGCGCAGGGCTTGATCCACCCCTCTCCGACGGCCATTCGCGCGATCTCGCCCATGGTCAGTCCGTGCAGTACGGGGGTGGGGATGGTGCCGACCCCGGAGCGATAGCGCATGTCGAGGACCGGTCCGTCGACCGCATGACCGTTGGGGTTGGGCCGGTCGAGGACGATGACCCGGTGCCCGAAGTCGGCCGAGGCCTCCATCATCCGCAACATGGCTATATAATAAGTATAGAAACGGAGTCCCACATCCTGCAGATCGACCACCAGCACATCGAACGACCGCATGGCCTCGTCCGAGGGGCGCTGCGTACGGCCGTCATAGAGCGAGCGGATCGGGATCCCCGTGGCGCTGTCGACCGAGCTGCTGACGCGCTCACCTGCATCGGCCTCGCCGCGGAATCCGTGTTCGGGCGAGAAGATACCCGTCAGCCGGATCCCCGAACGGTGGAGCAGATCGACCAGATGTTCCCTCCCCACTCGGGCGGTGTGGTTGGCCAGCAAGGCGACCCTCCGTCCGCGCAGCCGAGGAAAATAGGCCGCGGTGTCGGCCGCTCCCGGCTCGACGGCCGCCTCTGTTCCGACGGCTGCTCCTGTCCGTGCGGTTTCCGCATTGACGGATGCTCCCGTCCTGACGCGCTCCGCTTCGACGGACGTCTCCGTCCTGATGGCCGCCCCCGCCGGCTGATTCCGGGCCGGGCAACCCCACGCCAGCAGACAACTCAAAATCGTGAAAAACCTTTTCATGCCGCAAACATACGAATTTATCCGTATATATTGGATTTATTAAATTTTTTTATTTACCTTTGCGCCCGTTAAAGCATAGAGATAAACAATCAATCCAAAACCGTTATGAAAGTCCTTACTTTCAAACCCAAATTGCTGGAGACCCTCCGGCATTACGACCGGCAGTCCTTTACGAGCGACGTGATGGCGGGTCTGATCGTCGGTATCGTCGCCCTGCCGTTGGCGATCGCTTTCGGTATCGCCTCGGGCGTATCGCCCGAAAAGGGTATCATCACCGCCGTGATTGCCGGTCTGGCGATTTCGCTCTTCGGCGGCAGCCGCGTGCAGATCGGCGGCCCCACGGGCGCATTTATTATCATTATCTACGGCATTATCCAGCAATACGGCGAAAAGGGCCTCCTGGTGGCTACGCTGATGGCCGGTATCATCCTGATCCTGATGGGTGTATGCCGGCTGGGTACGGTTATCAAGTTCATCCCCTATCCCATCATCGTGGGCTTTACGAGCGGTATTGCGCTGACGATCTTCACCACGCAGATCGCCGACCTGTTCGGCATGGACTTCGCGGGTCAGAAGCTGCCCGGCGACTTTATCGGTCGCTGGATGGTCTACCTGAAAAATCTGGGGTCGATCGACTGGCGCGAGGCGTTGGTGGGTCTGTTGAGCGTGGCGATCATCTTTGCCGCGCCGCGCATTTCGAAGCGTGTGCCGGGGTCGCTGATCGCCATCGTGGTGATGACGGCCGCGGTTTGGGCGTTGCGCGAGTATGCCGGGGTCGAGGGGATCGACACGATCGGCGACCGCTTCAAGATCAAGGCCGAACTGCCTGCCGCCGTGCTGCCCGAGATGGATTGGGAGACGGTCCGCAGTCTCTTCCCCGTGGCCATAACGATCGCCCTGCTGGGGGCCATCGAGTCGCTTCTGTCGGCTACGGTGGCCGACGGTGTGATCGGCGACCGTCACGACTCCAATACCGAGCTGGTGGGGCAGGGTATTGCCAACCTGCTGACGCCGCTCTTCGGCGGTATCCCCGCTACGGGTGCCATCGCCCGCACGATGACCAACATCAACAACGGCGGCAGAACCCCCGTTGCCGGTGTGATCCACGCCGTGGTGCTGCTGCTGATCCTGCTGCTGTTTATGCCGCTGGCACAGTTTATCCCGATGGCCTGCCTGGCCGGCGTGCTGACCGTCGTGGCCTACAACATGAGCGGCTGGCGGACCTTCCGCAGCCTGATGCACAACCCGCGGGCTGACGTGACGGTGCTCTTGATCACCTTCTTCCTTACGGTTGTCTTCGACCTGACAATCGCCATCGAAGTGGGTCTGCTGATCGCCTGCGTCCTGTTCCTCCACCGTGTGATGGAGACCACCGAGATTTCGGTGATCCGCAACGAGATCGACCCGGCCGACGGTTCGGATATCCAGACCCACGAGGAGCCGCTGAAGGTGCCCGAGGGCGTGGAGGTTTACGAGATCAACGGCCCCTATTTCTTCGGTGTGGCCACCAAGTTCGAGGAGATGATGGTGCACTACCACAACGACCGTCCTTCGGTGCGGATTATCCGCATGCGCCGCGTGCCGTTCATCGACTCGACGGGCATCCACAACTTGCAGATCTTCTGCCAGATGTCGCAGAAGCAGGGCATTACGATCGTGCTTTCGGGCGTGCGCGATAGCGTGCGCGAGGCCCTCATGAACGCCGATTTCGAGCGCATCGTCGGCAGCGAAAACATCCTGCCCCACATCAACGCCGCCCTGGCACGCGCCACCGAGCTGGTGGGCGGCAGATAGCGGCGGCTCTTGCCGGAAACGGTTTGCAAGGAGGCTGTTTGCGAAATTTTTGCGCGGGAAATACAAAAAAACGGCGCTTTTGTGTTGGCGGACAAAGAAAACTTCTTATCTTTGCGTCAAAGAAACTTAAACTAACTGAAAGTACTATGAACGTACCTGCCAATTTGAAATACTCCAACGACCACGAGTGGTGTCGTGTGGAGGGTGATGTTGCCTATATCGGCATCACCGACTTTGCCCAGGATCAGCTGGGCGACATTGTCTTCGTCGACGTTCCGACGGTCGGCGAGAATCTGGCTGCCGGCGAGGTTTTCGGCTCGATCGAGGCCGTGAAGACGGTCAGCGACGCTTTCACTCCCGTCAGCGGCGAGGTGCTGGAGTTCAACCCCGAGGTGGATGCCGATCCGGCTTTGGTGAACAAGGATCCCTACGGTGCCGGTTGGATGATCAAGGTGCAGCTGGCCGATCCTTCGGAGGTCGACGCGCTGTTGACTCCCGAGCAGTACACCGAGTTGATCGGCCAGTAAGCGGGCCGGAAGACGAAAAAAGCGTGACGGAATCCCCGTCACGCTTTTTTTTTGTCTTTTCCGCCCGCAGAAATAGATTGTTCGGGTTCGCCCGTCCGGCTGGGCTGGATCACCAGCCCAAGGAGGACAGTCGTATCAAGATACGGTTGCGCTCGTCGGGGCGGGATCTGGACCCCGCCCCTTGCCGCGCGGCGCTCCCCGGTCCATGCTTTCCTTTCTCGCAAAAAAAAAGCCCGACCATAGGCCGGGCTTTTTTGCATGAAAGGAAGGCTATTTGGCGAAGCCTTTGCCGATAGCCAGGAAGTCGGCTGCTTTCAGCGCGGCACCACCGATCAAACCGCCGTCGACATTCTCCTTGGCGAAGATCTCGGCAGCGTTCGAAGGCTTGCACGAACCGCCGTACAGAATCGGGCACTCCTCGGCAGCCGCACCGAACTTCTCGGCCAGCACCTGACGGATGTAGGCGTGGATCTCCTCGGCCTGCTCCGCCGTGGCCGTCTTGCCCGTGCCGATAGCCCAGACAGGTTCGTAAGCGATCACCAGATTCTTGAACTGCTCCTCCGTGAGGTTGTAAACCACCTCCTCGATCTGCTGCTTGCAGACCTCGAAGTGACGGCCGGCCTCGCGCTCGTCGAGGTTCTCGCCCACGCAATAGATGGGCACCAGGCCGTTGGCGTAAACCTGGGCCATCTTCTTGTTGAGCGTCTCCGAAGTCTCGCCGTAATACTGACGGCGCTCCGAGTGGCCGAGGATCACATATTTGCAGCCCAGCGCGGCAATCATCGAGGCGGCAACCTCACCCGTGTAGGCACCCTTGGCCTCGGCGGCGCAGTTCTGTGCACCCAGCTCCACGTCGCTGCCCTTCAGGGCGGCGGCGACCTCCGACAGGTGGGTGAACGGCGGGCAGACGATGAAGTTTACACACGAGCAAACCTCGCCACGGCCGGCAACAACGCCCTTGGCCAACTCGACGCCCTCGGCGGGGAGGGTATTCATTTTCCAGTTACCTGCAACGATCTTTTTTCTCATAGCTTTTTATTTTTAAGTTTTACGAATTTTCTTTTTCCCTCTATTCGGCTGCGCACCAGCGTTTTACGTCGTCGATCGAGGGGGCTTTCAGACCTAATTTGTTCTTTTTGTTATAACCGCACAGGTCGTTGAAGAACTTGCCGGCGGGGAGTTTCTTGAGCGACTCCGCGGTGATGTAGCCCATCTTCTGGATCACGGCCACCCACTCCTCGGGGACTCCGATGGCGGTGTATTTCTCGACGGGATCGCTTACGGGCTTCTTCTCGGGGCGCATCTGCGGGAAGAAGAGCACGTCCTGAATCGACGACTGGCCGGTCATGAACATCGTCAGCCGGTCGATGCCCATACCCATACCCGAGCAGGTCGGCATACCGTACTCCAGCGCACGCACGAAGTCCATGTCGATAAACATGGCCTCGTCGTCGCCCTTCTCCGACAGCCGCAGCTGTTCCTGGAAACGCTCCAGCTGATCGATCGGGTCGTTGAGCTCCGAGTAGGCGTTGCAAAGCTCCTTGCCGTTGACGAAGAGCTCGAAGCGCTCCGTAAGCTCGGGATTGTTGCGGTGGCGCTTGCAGAGGGGCGACATCTCTATAGGATAGTCCGTTACGAACGTAGGCTGGATAAGCGTCTCCTCGCAGTACTGCCCGAAGATGGCGTCTATCAGCTTGCCCTTGCCCATAGTCTCGTCGGTCTCGACATGCAGCCTGCCGCACGCCTCGCGTATCTCCTCCTCGCTCTTGCCCGTAATGTCGAAGCCGGTCTTCTCGAGGATAAGCTCCGTCATGGTCGCACGGCGGAACGGCGCCTTGAAAGATATGCGGTTGCCCCACACATCGAGCTCCGTGGTGCCGTTTACGGCCATGCTGACCCTCTCGAGCAACTGCTCCATGAATCCCATCATCCATATATAGTCCTTGTAGGCGACGTAGATCTCCATGCAGGTGAATTCCGGATTGTGCGTACGGTCCATGCCCTCGTTGCGGAAGTTCTTGCCGAACTCGTACACGCCGGCGAACCCTCCCACGATGAGCTTCTTGAGGTAGAGCTCACTGGCTATACGCATGTAGAAATCCATATTCAGCGCATTGTGGTGCGTGATGAA
>CAZHMX010000099.1:0-6562 GCA_964533725.1 uncultured Alistipes sp.
TCGCCCGTCCGGCTGGGCCCGACCACGGGCCCAAGGAGGACAGTCGTATCAAGACGCCCCGTCAGAACGTAAAGCGGAAGCCGATAGAGAAGGTATGGGCGGTAGCTTTGTAGTTGCCGGCGAAGGCGCCGATGACGGGTTTGTTGTTGAGTTTAGAGAGGATGGTATTGACGTAGGGGGAGGAGCCGGTACGTTCGGGGTCGGCGGAGTTGACGTAGGCGTAGGCGAGGTCGACAACGCACCATTTGAGGGGGCGGAGGGTCAGACCGGCGGTGTAGGCCAACTTGGTCATGGAGGGGGTTTCGGGGTTGAGGTAGTTGCTGTCTACGGGGCTTTCGTCGGCATAGAAACCCATGCGGGCGGTGAACCAGTCGCAGGCGGTATATTGGCCGCCGATGCGGAAGCAGAGGGTGTTCGAGTAGTTTTTGTCGCTCGAGAGCTGCATGGGGGCTTTGTTCAGGTCGGCGGGGAAGTTGATGGCGATGTCGAGCTTGTCGTAGGCGTTCCACATGACGTACTGGAGGTCGGCGGCGAACTCCCAGCGGGGTGCGGGACGGAAGCTGACGCCCCAGGTGAGGGTTCCGGGCATGGGCAGCTCGGTTTTCACCTTGGCCCGGGCCATGTCGGCGGGCGAGAAGCCCATGGCGGGCAGCATCTGGCCGAGGATTCCCTGAATCTGGGGGTTGTCGATCAGGTCGATGGCTACCGAGCCGCTGTCGACCTTCATCTTGATCTTCGAACGATAGGTCATGCCGACCGACCACTGCTCGTTGATATCCCACATGGCGCCGATGTTAACGCCGATGCCGACCTTCGACGAACCCTCCAGGCCGAGCGAGGCGAGGGGCTTGCCCTGGGCCATCTCGAAGAGGTTGACGCCCTGGAGTGCGGGGTTGAGTGCGGGCAGTGCGGCGGTGAGGGCCATATTCTGCGGGTCGTTGGCGTCGATGGGCAGCATCGAACGCGAGAGGTCGAAATTGCCGAAGGTGACCATCATGCCGGCGCCGACGGTAAGACCTTCGGCCAGACGGAACGAGAGGGTGGGCTGGATGTTGTATGCCGCGAGGCTGATATCCTGGATCTGGTGTGCGCCGGCCCACGACTTGCCCCAGTCTACGGCCGAGCCGAAGGGGGTGTTGAAGGCCAAGCCGACGGACATCCAGTCGGTGGCTTTATAGTTGGCATAGAGATAGATGGGGGTCGAAACGGGATTCTGTGTCTTGTACAGTTCCTGTTTTTGTGCGCCGGTGTAGTCGATGGGGGTGCGGAAGGTGCCGTTGGATTTGATGCCGGTGATACCGAACGAGAGGTCGAACTTGGCGGTCTGGTAGACGGCGGCTGCGGGGTTGAACCACACCGACTCCGCGCCTAATTTCATGGCCGTACCGACGTGAGCCATACCGTTTTGGCGCGAGGAGAGGTTGTTGACCTGGTAGCCTTCGGCCGAGGCGCTGACCGCTGCAAGGGCGGCGACGAAAAGGAGAAATCTCTTCATGAATCTGGTTTTAGTTGAACGTAAGCGGTCGGCGAAGGTCCCCTCCGTCCGATCCGCCGCAAAGGTAGGCAAACAAATCCGGACACCCAAATATTTTGTGCTGTTTTTCCTGAAAATTGGACTTAAAGGTTATATTTGGTCAAAACGACCGCTTGGTTGTTCCGGTGGTCGTGCGGCCGGCGGCGGGGCTTGGCGCAGGATTTGCGGTGGAATTGTCCAAAACCGTCCAAAACAACCGATTATGCAGATTCAGAACATCTACGCCCGCGAGATCCTCGATTCGCGCGGCAACCCGACCGTAGAGGTCGAGATCACCACCCGTTCGGGTGTTATGGGCCGTGCCTCGGTCCCCAGCGGCGCCTCGACGGGCGTGCACGAGGCCCTCGAACTTCGCGACGGCGACAAACGGCGTTACGGCGGCCGGGGGGTCCTGCGTGCCGTGCAGCACGTCAACGAGGTCCTCGCACCCGCCCTGACCGGCATCGACGTCACCGCACAGACCGCCATCGACCGGCTGATGATTCAGCTCGACGGCACGCCCAACAAGTCCCGTCTGGGCGCCAACGCCATCCTCGGGGTCTCGTTAGCCGCCGCCCGCACCGCCGCCGCAGCCCTGCGCCGTCCGCTCTACCGCTATTTGGGCGGGGTCGGCGCACGCATCCTCCCCGTGCCGATGATGAACATCATCAACGGCGGCGCCCACTCCTCCGCCCGCATGGCCTTCCAGGAGTTCATGATCCGTCCCGTCGGCGCACGCTCCTTCCGTCAGGCCCTCCGCATGGGCGCCGAGGTCTTCCACGCCCTGCAAACCCTCCTCCGCAAAAGCGGACGCTCCACCGCCGTGGGCGACGAGGGCGGCTTCGCACCCGACCTGGGCGGCACCGAGGAGGCGCTCGACCTCATCCTCGCCGCCATCGACGCCGCAGGCTATCGCGCAGGCCGTCTCTGCGACGGCGGCGAGATCTCCATAGCCCTCGACTGCGCCGCCTCCGAATATTACCGCGCCGACCGTTACGACTACGGCCTCTTCGAAGGCGACAACGGCGCCGTCCGCGACCGCGCCGCCCAAGTCGACTACCTCTGCTCGCTCGTCGACGCCTACCCCATAGACTCCATCGAAGACGGTATGGCCGAAGAGGACTGGGAGGGCTGGCGTCTGCTTACCTCCGCCCTCGGCGACCGCTGTCAGCTCGTCGGCGACGACCTCTTCGTCACCAACGTCCGTTTCCTCCAACGTGGCATCGACGAACACTGCGCCAACGCCATATTAATAAAGGTAAATCAGATAGGTACCCTCACCGAGACCTTCGACGCCATACAAATGGCCCACCGCGCCGGCTTCGCCGCCATCATCTCCCACCGCTCCGGCGAAACCGAAGATACCACCATTGCCGACCTCGCCGTGGCCGCCTCCACCGCCCAAATCAAAACCGGCTCCCTCTCCCGCACCGACCGCATCGCCAAATACAACCGCCTCCTCCGTATCTCCGACGCACTGGGCGACGAGGGTGTGTATGGAGCGTTGAGGTAGGTCCGATAACGTGTACCGACAACGACTGTCCTCCTTGGGCCCGACCACGGGCCCAAGGAGCGCAGTCGCTGTCAGTACCTGTTGTCAAACCAGCCCCAGCACTGCATACACAGCCACGTAGGTCCAGTGTGCGATGATGCCGGCGCAGAGGCCGCCTATGGTATGTGCGAGGATGGCTTTGGAGGTGAGGGGGCGGAATCCCATGGTGTCGAGCATGGCGGTGTGGGTGCTCAGGTAGCCGGACCAGCACATGCCGATGGCGGTGAATACGGCGACGGCGTTACCGTCGAGGAGTGCATTTTTGATGAAGGTGGGGATGAGTCCGAGTGCGGCTCCGACGGCGCCGAGTGCGGTGATGGGGAAGGCGATGAGCTGGGAGTTGCTGAAGCCGAAGCACCAGCGGAAGAGGAAGTCGGCTTTGTCGGCGAGGTGGGGGAGGAGTCCGACGCCTTCGTAGGCGCTGCCGGTGAATTCGGGGTGTTCGGAGGCGAGGGTGTCGAAGGTGAGCATCATGACGAAGGTGGAGATGATCAGGACGCCGGGGATGATGGCGAATCCGAGATCTACGCCGCTGCGGCCGCCGTCGAGCATGGAGTTGAGGACGCGGAGGAAGGTTCCTTTTTCTTCGGGGGTGTCGGTCTCGTCCTCTGCGGGTTCGTCGCCTTCGGCGGGGGTGTCTGTGGCGGGGGCGTCGTATTCGGGGTGAGCTTTGAGGATGAATCGCTGCATCAGGCGGGTGGAGATCAGACAGCCGCAGGCGGCGCCGAGGAGGCCGATCATGGCGGGGCCGACGTAGCCGTAGCTCATCATGGTGACGATCACGACCAGACCCATGCCGAAGGCGGTGCCGAAGTTGGTGAGCGAGATCATCTGATAGGTTTTGAAGAAGCGGGCGAAACGGCTGTCTTTGGCGAGGGAGATGATGGCGGGGTTGTCGGAGAGGAAGGTGACCACGGCGCCGAGTGCGGCCACGCCGGGGAGGTTGAAGAGGGGGCGCATGAAGGGCCGGAGGATCTTTTCGAGGAGCCTGACGACGCCGAACTCGGTCAGCAGGCGGGCCAGGGCGCCGGAGAGCACGGTGATGCTCATGATCGAGAGACAGGTCGTGACGAGCAGGTCGTAGGCGGTGCCCATCATGGTTTTGAGCATGTTGGACAGCCCCATCTTCGAGCTTAGATAGCCGAACAGGGCAAAGAATACGGCCAAAAAGATAAAGGGTTCAAGCCGTTTGACGAGGCTTTTTTGGGGCGTGTTTGCGGGGTTTTGTGTTCCCATGGCGTTTGGTCGGGTGTTTTTCAGCGGGTTATTCGCGGTTGTAGAGGCCGATTTTCCAGCGCAGGCCGATGTTGAAGGTGCGCATACGGCGGTTGCCGGCGTCGTGGGTGGTCGACGCGGTGGCGTGGAGGCGCAGGTTGCGCGATTTCTTGAGGGGGAAGAACTCGATGCCGCCGCCGTAGAAGGGCTGTTCGACCGCGGGGGTCAGGGCGGGGATGCCGCCTTCGGGGATGTAACGCTCGTAGCCGCCCTTGACGAAGAGGTCGAAACGCCGGATGTTCAGGCACGCCTTGCCGATCAGCGAGTAGTCCTGCGCCCAGAAGTCCAGCCCGTTGCGGCCGCGGTTGATGAAGTCGAGCTCCACGTAGAATTTGTTGAACGAGAGCTTGTTGCCCAAGGCTAAATAGACGTCGTAACGGCTCTCGCGGGTCTCGATCACGTTCAGCGACCAGAGCGTCTGCAAGGGCCCGGCCTTGCCGCTCCAGAGCAGGTTGTAGGCGAAGCAGCTGTTGCCGATCGCGACGTAGGGCGAGTTGCAGACCTGGAAGGTCAGCGCGTGGTTGCCCGACCCTGAGGTCATGGTCCCCGAGACGCCGAACTGGTAGCAGGCGATGTTGCTCCAGAAGATCGAGGCGTAGTAGACGTCGATCGGTGCGCGGTCGTACTCGTACCCGCCGACGGCCACCACCTGTTTGCCCGCCGAGAGGGTCCACCGCTCCGAGGGTTTGTAGTCGAGGTAGAGCCAGTCGGTGGCGGCGAAGAGGTCGTTCTCGGCCTCCTTGAACTTGTTGAGCCGCTGGCGGAAGTGGTAGGACAACTCCTTGTTGATCGTACCCTCGAGGATCAGGTTGAGGTAGCGCCCGTGGAAACCGCTCTTCGTCGCGCCAGCGGTTCGCACGGCGTCGAAGTCGAAGCGGGTGTCGAGGGTGATGTGCACGGCCTCGCGGCGTTTGGGTTCGGGTGCGCCGGGGTTCTCCTGCGCGCGGGTCGCGGCGCCGAGGAGCAGCAGAAAAAGCAGAATCAGACGGCTTTTCATGTCGCGTTCAGTGGTTGGTCGGTGTTTCGTTTTTCCGGGTTGTCCTCACGCTCCCGGCACCGTCCCGGAAAGGCCTCGGCCGCGGCGCCCGATCGCGCGAAAACTCCCTTTTACATAAAGGTTTGGGGGAACAAAGATAGTCAAATTTCGCAAAAATATACCCTTTGAAGCCCTTTTTGACAAAAAAAATCGGCGGATGTTTGGATTATTCGGTAATAATCAGTAATATTGCTCTGTTTTTATGTTACATAACGTACGCCCCATGACCAAGAATCCGATAAAACCCCGAAATCCCGAGTCCCTCCGACAGATCTCCATCTCCCGCATCAAGCAGGAGATGAAGGACGTCTACTACCTGTCGGACGACCTGGTCATCATGAGCCTCGATGCCATGCACAACACCACCCAGCGACGGCCGATCACCATCGAAAGTTACGCCGCCCTGGTGATGATGACCGGCGAAGCCACCCTCTCCATCGACCTCAAGGAGTATCGCATCGGCCCCAATAAACTCGTCTTCTTCAACCCCGGCAGCATCATCGAGACCAAGGAGAGCACCGACGACGCCACCGCCTACATCATCGCCTTCTCGAGCAACTTCGTCCACGATATCGAGGTCGACATCTCCACCTCCCTCCCCCTCTTCATGCGCATCGGCAAAGCCCCCGTGTTCCCCGTCACACAGCGCGACGTCGACGAAATACGGCAGATATTCCAGCTCATGAAGACCATGATCCGCAGCGACAAAACCCGCCACCGTCAGGAGATCATCCGCACCCTCTTCACCACCGCCTTCTACGTCATCGTCGAACTGAACGACCGCGACCGCAGCACCCCGCTCAAACACGGCCGCTGCGAGGTGATCTTCGAGGAGTTCATGACCCTCATCCAACAACACTTCAAGTCCGAACGCGGCGTGAAATTCTACGCCAAACAACTCGGCATCTCCCCCAAATACCTCTCCTGCGTCGTCAAATCCGTCAGCGGCAAAACCGCCGCCGTATGGATCGACGAAACCGTCATCCGCGAAGCCAAAACCATGCTCAAGTACTCCGGCCTCAGCATCCAGGAAATCGCCGACGACCTCCACTTCAGCACCCAGTCCTTCTTCGGCAAATACTTCAAACAACATACAGGTACCTCGCCCTCCCGGTACAAGCACAGAGGGTAAGTCCCGACAACGACTGTCCTCCTTGGGCCCGTGGTCGGGCCCAGCCGGACGGGC
>CAZHMX010000100.1:0-6547 GCA_964533725.1 uncultured Alistipes sp.
GCGCGTGGCCGTCTGCTCGAACCCCACGACGAACCTCATCCGCATGGATATCGCCGACAACCGCATCATCCTCACCGCGCAGGATATCGATTTCTCGCTCTCGGCCAACGAGACCATCTCGTGCAGCTACGAGGGCCAGGCCACCACGATCGGTTTCAAATCGACCTTCCTGGTGGAGATTCTGTCGAACATCGACTCGCCGACGGTGCTGATCGAGCTGGCCGACTCGAACCGTGCGGGCGTCTTCAAACCCGTCTACGACGACAACAAGGCCAGCCGCACGCTGATGCTGCTCATGCCGATGAAGATCAACGCATAACCGCCGCACGATGGAACTCAACCTCAAACGCCCGATCGTCTTCTTCGACCTGGAGACGACGGGCGTGGATACTTCGCGGGACCGCATCGTCGAGATCTCGATGGTCAAGATCATGCCCGACGCGCAGAAAATCGTCAAAACCCGGCGGATCAACCCCACGATCCCCATCCCGCCGGAGGCTACAGCCATCCACGGCATCACGGACGAGGATGTGAAGGAGGAACCGACATTCGCCCAGATCGCCCGTTCGCTGGCGCAGTTCCTCGACGGATGCGACTTCGCAGGCTTCAACTCCAACCGTTTCGACCTGCCGGTGCTGGTCGAGGAGTTTTTGCGCGCGGGGGTCGACGTGGACTTCAAACGCCGGAGGTTTGTCGACGTGCAGAACATCTTCCACAAGATGGAACAGCGCACGCTGGTCGCCGCCTACAAGTTCTATTGCGACAAGGACCTCACGGACGCCCACTCGGCCGAGGCCGACACGATGGCCACCTACGAAGTGCTGAAGGCCCAGCTGGACCGTTACAGCGACACGCTCACCAACAGTGTCGAGGCGCTGGCCGAATTCTCGACCCGCAGCCGGACGGCCGACTATGCGGGACGTATTCTGCTGGACGACAATGGGGTAGAGGTCTTCGGATTCGGCAAATACAAAGGTATGAGCGTCGAGCAGGTCTTCACGAAGACCGACCCGGGCTATTACAGCTGGATCATGAACGGCGATTTCCCGCTCTACACCAAAAAGGTCTTCACCGAGATCCGCACCCGCTCACTTAACAGCAAGCAAAAGCCATGAAAAAAATTCTGCGGATACTGCTTCTTGCCGCCGTCGTCGCTGTTGCAGGCACGGTCCGGGCACAGGAGGGCCGGTCGAAATCGGTCGTCTACATCGGCGGCGTGCGATTCTACGTCCACACCGTGGTAGCGGGCCAGACCCTCTCGTCGCTCTCGCGGCTCTACGAGGTCGACCAGGCGACGCTTCTGAAACATAACCCCGCGGCCGCCGACGGGCTGAAGATCGACCAGACGATCAAGGTGCCCTTCCCGGCCCAGACCGACAAAGCCGCCACGGCCGCCGACCGCAAAGCCAAAAAGAACTTCACGGCGCACCGCGTGGCACAGGGCGAGACACTCTATGCCATCGCCCGCCGTTACGAAATTTCGGTGCCCGTCCTGCTGGAAGACAACCCGACGGTCGACCCTTCGCGACTCTCGATCGGGCAGGAGTTGCGCATCCGCAAAAAGGCCATCGGCAAGGCCGACGACCACCAGACCCGCCAGGAGCTGGACCGTTATGCCGACCGCATGACCGATGCCGCCGACGACGGTTATATCTACCGCGTGGTGCAGCCCAAGGAGACGGTCTATTCGCTTTCGCGCCGGTACGGCCTGACGGAGGCGGAGTTTATCGCACTGAACAACCTGGAAAACAACAGCTTGCAGGCGGGCGCCATCGTCAAGGTTCCCGATCCGGAAAAGCATGCCGAAACCGCCGCGCCCGAACCGAACCGGCCCGTCGCTACGCCTCTCTGCAATGAGGTGGCCTTCCGCGCGGAATCCCCGGCCCGACCGTTGGAGGTGGCCCTGCTGCTGCCCATAGCCGCCGAGACCCGTCTGCCGGCCAATACCCGCTTCCTGGACTTTTACCAGGGGTTTCTGCTGGGGCTGCAGGAGGTCAAACAGCGCGGCTACTCGGTCCACGTGACGCTGTACAACACGGCGCGCGACCCGGAAAAGATCGCCCGCATCATCTCCTCCGACGAATTCCGCCGCGCACGGCTGATCGTGGGACCGGTCTACGAAGAGGAGCTTCCGCAGGTGGTGGCCTATGCCCAGATGCACAGCATCCCGGTGGTCACGCCGCTGGCCGAGATTACGTCGGTCCAAAGCCCCGTGCTCTTCCAGATGGCCCCCGCCACGCCGCACAAGTTCGACAAATTAGTCGACCTTCTGGGTGAAGACCGCCACGTCACGGTGATCCGCCCCGAACGGGTCGACAAGGATTTCGAGGCCGAACTGCTGCCGCTGCTCTCGAACAAGAGCTACACCAACCACAAATACAGCTACCAGCTGGGCGCCGAAAATGCCGAAACCAACGACTTGAGCCCCTTGATCACCGAGCACCCGAAGAACCTCTTCATCGTGACCGCAAGCGAGGAGCTGGACGTCGACCGCATCCTGGCCTCGCTGGCTTCGGCCGCCACCAACCTGCTGGCCCGCACGGGCACGGTCCCCGATTTCGTGGTGCTGGGCAGCCCGAAGTGGAGCCGTTTCCAGTCGGTCGACCGCTCGACCTTCTTCAAGGACCGTGTGGTGATGCTGACCTCCTATGCCAAACACGGGACGGAGGCCACCGAAGCCTTCGACCGCCGCTATATCGAGGCTTTCGGACAACTGCCCTCGATGTACAGTTGCCGCGGTTACGACGCCGCCGTGATCTTCGGCAAGGGGATGTTCGACGACATACAATATAATATGAGCGGCCGCCGTTATGTTCCCCTGCAGACCGTCTATTCGTTCGAGAGTTCGCCCGCAGGCACGTGGGTCAACCGCGAATGGATGCGGCTGGACTACAACAAGAATTTCACCGTCACGCACCAATAACGCCATGGCAACCAACGCCTTTCCAAAGGGAATACCCGAAAAGACCATCGAGCGCCTGAGCGAATACCGCCGCACGCTCAACACCTGCCACCGGCAGGGGATCACCCACATCTTCTCGCACGTGCTGGCCGCCATCCACGGCATTACGGCCGTGCAGGTTCGTCGCGACCTGATGCTGATCGGCTTTTCGAGCGACACGAAGAAGGGTTACGACGTCAAGGTCCTCATCGACTTCATCAGCGAGATCCTGGACAGTCCGGAGTCGATCAATATCGCCGTCATCGGCATGGGGCACCTCGGTCAGGCCATCACCAAATATTTCAACAGCAGGGGGCTGAAACTGAAGATCACCACTGCCTTCGATATCGACCCCGAAAAGGTCGGCCACACGATCGACAGCGTCCCCTGTTTCCACATGAACGACTTCGAGCAGGTGGTCGGCGACCGCGACATCTCGATGGTGATCGTCTCGCTGCCCACCAAGGCGGCGACGCAACTGGTGCTGCCGATCATCAACGCCGGCATCCGCGGAGTGATCAACTTCACCTCCACGCCGCTGAACTTCCCGCAGGGAATCATCGTCGAGAACTACGACATCACCACGCTGCTCGAAAAGGTGGCCTATTTCGTCAAGGAGCAGAACGACGAATCGCAAACATCGGATTGACGCTCGGCAAGATGGAAGTTTACCACGGATTCAATGACCTGCCGACGCTTCGCCACGCGGTGGTCACCGTCGGATCGTTCGACGGCGTGCACCGCGGCCACCGGATGCTACTCCGACGCGTCGTCGACGAGGCGCGCGCACGGGAAGGCGTCGCGGTCGTTCTCACGTTCGATGTCCTGCCGCGTATCGTATTGGGTCGCGGCGAGGGAATGCGCGTTTTGAGTTCGATGGAGGAGAAGCTGGCGCTGTTGGCGGAGGCGGGTATCGACGTCGTCGTCGTTGCCCCGTTCGACGAAAATTTCCGCATGCTCTCGGCCGAACGGTTTGTCGACCGCTATCTGATCGACCGGCTGCACACCGAGCTGCTCGTCGTCGGTTTCAACCACCGTTTCGGCCACGACCGCGTAGCCGGCGACTCGATCCGCCGCGAAGGCCTGGAAATCGTCCGGGTAGGGGAGTGCGCCGTCGACGGCGACAAGGTCAGCTCGTCGGTCATCCGCCGGCTGCTGGACGAGGGCCGCACCGACGAAGCCGAACGCCTCCTCGGTCACCCGGTCCGCCCGGAAACAGAGAAAAAACAGCACGCTATATAATATATAAGGTATACCCACCCGATCATTAAAGAACAGAGACAACAGCAAACGAAGAGCCGCGGAAAGAGACGCCGACCCCTCCGCCGTTCGCGGAGTTCGTCAAAACCCGGTCCGCCCGCGGCGATATTGAAAAACAGACTAATTAATCAATCATTCGAATTATGGTATCGTTCGACACCCGGATACGCGTGTGGTACAAACACACCGACCAGATGGCCATCTGCCACCACTCCAACTACATCTGCTACTATGAAGCCGCCCGCAGCGACCTCTTACGCTGGCTCGGCATGTCCTTTGCCGAGGTGGAGCGCCGCGGTATCATGATGCCCATCCTCGAGGTGCAGGCGAAATACCGCAAGCCCGCCTACTACGACGAGCTGCTGACCGTCCGCATCATGGTCAAGGAGCTTCCGGCCGCCCGCATCAACTTCCACTACGAGATCTACAACGAGCAAGGCGAGCTGATCAACACGGCCATGACCCAGCTGGGTTTCATCCACAGCGACACGCGCCGTCCCTGCCGTTGCCCCGAGTGGTTCCTGGACCTCCTCCGCTCGAAGTGGGTCGACTAAATGTACCGGGTAGCGCCCGTGCGGCAAGGGGTGGGGTACCGCCCCGCCCCGACGAGCGCAACCGGCGTCAGCCCCGACATCAAAAGGATGGAATAACAGCGTAACAACAGCCCCCAAAGCTCAAAACTTTGGGGGCTGTTGTTACTTGCGGCGGAGTTCTAATCCGCCTATTTCTTCTCTGCGGGACGGGCGATCGAGTCGCGCATCGAGGTGTCGGCAATGATGTTCTTCATCTTGTAATAGTCCATAATGCCGAGATTGCCATTGCGGAAGGCTTCGGCCATGGCCAGGGGCACTTCGGCCTCGGCGAGGATCACCTTGGCGCGGGCATCCTGGGCTTTGGCGCGGTTCTCCTGCTCGAGGGCCACGGCCATTGCGCGACGCTCCTCGGCCTTGGCCTGGGCAATGTTCTTGTCAGCCTCGGCCTGGTCCATCTGAAGCTGGGCGCCGATGTTCTTGCCCACATCGATATCGGCGATATCGATCGAGAGGATCTCGAAGGCGGTTCCGGCGTCAAGACCCTTCTCAAGCACGACACGGGAGATGGAGTCGGGATTTTCGAGCACGATTTTGTGCGACATGGCCGAGCCGATCGACGACACGATACCCTCGCCGACACGGGCCAGCACCGTCTCCTCACCGGCACCGCCGACCAGCTGCTTGATATTGGCACGCACGGTGACACGGGCCTTGGCAATCAGCTGGATACCGTCCTTGGCAACGGCGGCCACGGGCGGGGTGTTGATCACCTTCGGGTTGACGGACATCTGCACGGCCTCGAAGACGTCGCGGCCTGCCAGGTCGATCGCGGTAGCCATCTTGAAGTCGAGCGTGATGTTGGCTTTCTGTGCCGACACCAGCGCGTGCACGACATTGGTGACGTTGCCGCCGGCCAGATAGTGGGCCTCCAGCTCGTTGGGATCGAGCGACAGTCCGGCCTTCGTGCTCTCGATCATCGACGACACGATAATCGAGGGCGGCACCTTGCGCCAGCGCATCAGCACCAATTGCAGCAGGTTGATGTGCACGCCCGACACCAGGGCCGAGAACCACAGTCCGATCGGAATGAAATAAAAGACGAGCCAAACGGCAAACAGCGAGGCAAAGACCACGATAATCGTGGAGATGGATTGCAATTCTTCCATAATGTATTGATTTATTCGTTAATTAATTCGTCGGTTTATCCGGTTTATTCGTCGATTAATTCGACAACGATGGTTCCGTTATCGAAGGCGGCGATGCGGACGGGCTTTTTGGCGTCGGCATAACCGTTCAGGAGCTTGGCCTCGTAGACGCTGCCGTCGATCAGGATCTTGCCCATCGGCGAAAGCCGCGATAGGGTCACGCCGGTCTGTCCTGCGGAGAGATGCGTCTGCGGGTCGCTCGAAGCCGACGAGCTGATCTTCTCGTTGAGGGTCAGCCGTCGCCAGGTGCGCGAGCGCAACGAAATGATCACCGCCACAGCCGACAAAATCACCACCGCAGCCAGCACGACAATGCCGGCCGTCGTGCCGTTATCGCGCCAGGCCTTATAGATCGCGTTTCCGTAGCAAACCAACGACAGCACACCGCAAATCGAGAATCCCGGCAGCAAGATCACCTCCGCCACCAAAAAGAGCAGACCCAAAAGGATCAAAAGAATGATATAAAACATAAGTCCGATGTGTTATAATCGGTATAAAGGTAATCAAAATTTATGATTTTTTCTCTTTTTTTGAGGATTTTTTTACTTTGACACGGTTGCGCTCGTCGGGGCGGGATCGGGACCCCGCCCCTTGCCGCGCGGGCGCTC
>CAZHMX010000101.1:0-6534 GCA_964533725.1 uncultured Alistipes sp.
TGCAAACGCCCGCCCCCAGGGCAGAAAAACATACAGGCACACCCGCAAGAAAACATATTGGTCGGGTTCGCCCGTCCGGCTGGGCCCGACCACGGGCCCAAGGAGGACAGTCGTGCGTCAGCCCCGCGTCAAGAGCACGGCTTTGCGGGCAACGAAAAAAGCGTTTGGCTGACCAAACGCTTTTCAGGGGTGGAAGAAGGGATTCGAACCCTCGACCTTCGGAACCACAATCCGTCACTCTAACCAACTGAGCTACATCCACCATTTAATTCCCGGAGCACGCTGTGTGCCATCTTGTGCGGCCGTCTCCTTGAATCGGGTGCAAAGATAGAACTAATTTTTTGTTCCTGCAAATAATTCGGCGGAAAAATATGCGCGGAATATTCGCAAAAGGGCCCTTGGGGGGGGGCATCCTGCCGGGAACACCGCGGCGCGGGAGGAGGGGTGGCGGCGGTGTTCCCGTTGGGACAGAGCGGATTATCCGAGCAGGCCGAAGAGCACGTAGGCGACGGCGAGCGTGAAGACGATATTGAAGCACTGGGCGCCGACGAAGGCATACATCACGTTGCGGTTTTCGCGCGAGATGATCTCTTTGAGCCGGGTGTCCAGGCCGATGCAGACGAACGCCAGCGAGAAGAAGAACGACGAGAAGGCCTTCGCCACGCCGGTTTCGAGGATCTTGCCGCCCGCGGCCGTGAAGAGGTCGGACTCCTTGAGGAGGCTGAAAACGAGCGAGGCGGCCACGAAACCGAGGATGAATTTCGGGAATTTCTCCCAGACAATGCCCGCCGAAGGGGCTTGTCCGCCCTTTTCGCCGCGTGTCGAGAGGTAGAGGGCGATGAAGAAGGCCACCACGCCGATAAGGACGTTCTGGGCGGCTTTGATGATGACGGCCTGCTGGTTGGCTGCGTCGCCGAGCATCATCGACGAGGCGGCCACGCCGCTGGTGGTGTCGATCGTGCCGCCGATCCATGCGCCGGCCGTGCGGCTCAAAGTCTCGGGGTCGTCGATCAAGTGGGGGAGTATCGTGTTGGCCAACCAGGGCATCAGGTAGATCATCGGAACCACGACGATCAGCACGATCGAGACGACATAGGAGAGTTTCTTGTCGTCGCCGCCTGCCGTGCGTGCCGCGGTGATGCAGGCCGAGACGCCGCAGATCGAGACACCCGACGAGAGGATCATAGCCGTACGGTCGTCCACGCGCAGCCGCCGCGAGAGGAAGAAGGCGAAGAACCACACCGCCGCCACCACGATACAGGCCTGCACGAGTCCCATCAGGCCCGATTTCATCACGTCGCTGATCATGATCGTAGCTCCGAGGCAGACCACGCCGATCTTGATGAAGAACTCGCCCTGGATGGCGGGTTTCAGCCATTCGGGGATGCGGAAGCAGTTGCGGATCACCAGGCCGAAGAGTACCGAGAAGAAGACCGATTCGAAACCGTAGTATTTGACGATTTTAAGGTTGGAGGTCACCAAAGCGAGCATGGCGATGGCAAAGATAAAGATGAACGACACCAGAAGTCCGCGCCGTTCGCGCCGCAGCAGCGCCGAGCCGGCATAGAGCGTAACCAAGGCGATCGCAAACAGCGCGCCGATACTCTTCCAGGCTTCGGCCGTGTGCAGTGTCGCGGGTATTTTCAGCAGCCCGTCGGGCAGACAGTGCGCCAGGGCGGCCAGCACGAGCAGCGGCAGGCTCACCAGGACCACCACCCAGTCCTCGACACGAAATTGTTCCCAAAAACTCTGTTTCATTTGTTCCGTTTTTTTATTGTTTCTCTCTTTTGTCTGTCGTGCTTTGTATTATGGACAGTTCTTGTCCTCTTCAGGGTTATTTGTCCCCCTTGCTCTGGAACATGCCCGTGATCATCACCTGCACCAGCGAGGAGTTCTTTATCGCCTCGCTGCGGTAGGTGCGCAGCGTGTAGTTCAGTTGCAGGCGGAGGTTTTTGAAGGGTTTGTAGTCGATGCCGGCCAGCCAGTCGACCTGGTGGGTCCCTTTGGCGCGGATCACCTCGCGAAAGGCGTCGTAACGCACGACGGGGGCCAGTTTCGGGGTCACCCAGTAACCGGCCATCGCATACCAGCCGTCGCTCTTCACCGTGCCCGTTTTGCCCCATATGTATTCCGCGCGGGCGAACAGATCGCCGTCATAGGCCACGCCGCCGGCATAGCGCGTGCGCTCGGCGTATTTCTGCCCCTCGAGGACGCACTCGCCCCAGTATCCCGAGGCCGAGAGACGCAGACCCGACAGCGGGGTAAGGACCAGACGGGCCGAGATATCCTTGCTCTTGTTGTTGTCCGCGCAGTTGATGCCCGCGCCGTTGTATACGCCCGCGCGATACTCCACCACGGGGCGGCCTTTGCTTTTGACGAGTGTGCCGAAGAGGGTTAGGCCCATGTCGCGCCCCGTGGCCTTTAGACCGCACAGATCGCTGAATCCCATCAATCGCTGCAACGACATCGGGTAGTCGATGGTGGCCAGCTTCAGCGGCACGTAGTCGACGTTGTCGAAAGAGAAGGGGATCTTGTTCTGACCGATCTGGAAATTCAGCGCCTGCCAGGGCATGATGCGGATGTAGGCGTCGAGGATCTTGGGCGAGACGAACTCCAGTTGCACGCGATAGTCGACCCACTGGCGATAGATGGGCCCTTGCAGGTCGAGGCGTACGCGTTTGATGGAGAACGACGATGCCCGGTCGGCTTCGCTGTAGTTGTACAGCAGCTGGAGGTAACCCGAGATCCGGGGCAGTTTGTCCAGGACGCGCTCCCATTTTTCGGCGCGCGAAGCCTGACGGTTCAGCCGCTGTTCGAGCGAGTCTATGCGGCGCAGCAG
This sequence comes from uncultured Alistipes sp., assembly GCA_964533725.1. Classification (GTDB taxonomy): domain Bacteria; phylum Bacteroidota; class Bacteroidia; order Bacteroidales; family Rikenellaceae; genus Alistipes. The sequence goes on from CAZHMX010000101.1 coordinate 2,840, forward strand.
GGCCTCGTCGGCGAGCTGCGTGTCGGGGGTTTGTGCGGCGGCGGTCTGCGCCCGGAAAAGCAGGACGATCACCCAAACCGCAAGAAGATAAATTCGTTTCATATCGTTTTCCTCTGTTTTTGTTTTGCAAAAATCGGCGTTTTTCGGCTCGTCTGAAACAGTATAAATACCTAATTTCGCGATCCTCGCGCCCGGGAGATGACAAATACCTTTATTATATAAAAGGCACGGAATAGGATATTTGCGAAAAAGTGCTAACTTTGTCCCCTGCAAACTGATTTTAGGATGGTAACAATCGCGCTCTTCCCCGGGTCGTTCGACCCCTTCACCCGAGGCCACGCCGCTTTGGTGGAGCAGACGCTCCGGCTCTTCGACCGCGTGGTGGTCGGCATCGGCGACAATGCGGACAAACGGGGCCTTCTGGCGCCCGAGGCACGCAAACGTCTTGTCGACGACCTCTACCGCGACAATCCGCGGGTCGAGGCCCGGCTGTATGGCGGTCTGACGGGCGATTTTGCCCGCGAGGTGGGGGCTTCGGCCATCATTCGCGGCGTGAGGAACACTTCCGATTTCGAGTATGAACGGACGATGGAGTCGGCCAACCGGCGGATGTATCCCGAACTGGTGACCGTGATGCTCTTCACACCCAACAATGTGGCCGATATCGCCTCGTCCACCGTGCGCGAGGTGTTGCGTTTCGGCCGCGGCGTGGACGAATTTATGCCCGAGGGGATCCGTCTGTCCGATTATTTGTGATATAATTAAGAAATACAAAATACGGAATACAATGGCAATGGAATTTACAGCCGAGATGATCGCGGGCCTGCTGGGCGGCGAAGTGGTCGGCGACAAAACGGCCGCCGTGCACACCGTCTCCTCGATCGAGGAGGGCAAAACGGGCGCGCTGGCCTATCTGACAAACCTGAAATACGAACCCTGTCTCTATACGACTGGCGCGTCGATCGTGCTGGTCGACAAGACGTTCGAACCGTCGCAACCCCTCTCCGCCACGTTGGTGAAGGTCGACAATGTGGCCGCCTGCGTGGTGAAACTGCTGGAGATGTACAACGCCGCCCGTCCGCGCAAGACGGGGATCTCGGAGCGCGCTTCGGTGTCGCCCCGCGCGCAGCTGGGCGAAGGGTGCTATGTGGGCGACTTCGCGGTGGTCGAGGCGGGCGCCAAGATCGGCGACGGCTGTCAGATCTACCCGCAGGTCTATGTCGGCGACGGCGTGACGGTGGGCGAGGGGACGATCCTCTATCCCGGCGTGAAGATCTACGAGGGTTGCCGTATCGGTAAAAACTGCATCCTGCACGCCGGTGCGGTGATCGGTGCCGACGGCTTCGGCTTCGCCCCGCGCGAGGACGGTTCGTTCGCCAAGATCCCGCAGCTGGGCAACGTCATCATCGAAGACGACGTCGAGATCGGCGCCAACACCTGCATCGACCGCGCCAAGACCGACTCGACGGTGATCGGTTGCGGCGTGAAACTCGACAACCTGATCCAGATCGGCCACAACGTGCGGATCGGCGCGCATACCGTGTCGTCGGCCCAGACGGGCATCGCCGGCTCTTCGCGTGTGGGCAGCCACTGCTTCCTCGCGGGGCAGGTCGGCATCGCCGACCACGTGACGTTGGGCGACCGCGTGAAGGTGGGTTCGCAGAGCGGTATCGACAAGAATGTTCCCGACGGCGAGATCCGTTTCGGCTATCCCGCCCTGCCCGGAATGCAGTTCCACCGTTCGGCCAGCATCTTCAAGAAACTGCCCGAACTGGACCGCACGGTGGCCCGCCTCGAAAAGGAGGTCGCCGCCCTCAAAGAGTTTAAGGAGAAGGAGTAATCCGCCGAAATATTGACGCAGCAGGAACCATACCGCATTATGGGCATCGACCCTGGAACGAATTTCACGGGTTACGGCGTGCTCGAGGTCGACGGTCGTACGTTGCGCTCGGTGGTGCTCGGTGCCATCGACCTGCACAAGATGACCGACCCCTACGCCAAGTTGCGCTATATCTTCGACCGTGTGGGGGCGCTGGTCGAATCCTACGCGCCGCGCGAAGTGGCCCTCGAATCCCCCTTTTTCGGCAAAAACATCCAGTCGATGCTGAAGTTGGGCCGCGCGCAGGGGGTGGCGATGGCGGCGGCTTTGAGCCGTGGGGTAGCGGTCCACGAATATGCCCCGATGCGGATCAAGCAGGCCATTACGGGCATCGGCTCCTCCTCCAAGGAGCAGGTGGCCGCCTTCGTGCAGCGCTATCTGCAGATCGAGTACATGCCCGACAAGTTGGACGCTACGGACGGTATGGCGGTGGCTCTGTGTCACTATTTCTCCACCTCCTCGCCCTTGAATGATGCGTTGGGCGACGAGCGGATCAAGGGTCTGGGCGGCGGTCTGAAATCGACCTCCAAAGGGGGCAGTTCGTCGTGGGAGAAGTTCCTGCGCGAGCATCCCGACAGAGAAGTGAAATAACTTAATATTCTAATACGTATGAAAAGAATTGCAATGTTTGTGTTGGCTGCCGCGCTGTGTGCCTGCGGTGGTAAGAAGGGCTTTACGGTGACGGGTACGCTGCCCGAACTGGCCGGTGCCGAGCTGGCTTTGGTGACCTCCTCGGGCGACACGCTGGCCGTGGCTTCGGCCGACGAGACGGGGCTCTTTATGATGAAAGGCAACTTCGAGCAGCCCGAACGGGCGACTTTGGTGACGGACAGCGGTCATGTGGCTTCGCTTTTCGTCGAGCCGGGCACGATCACGCTTGCGCTCTCCGGGGATCACCAGCATCTCGAAGTGACGGGGACCCCTGTCAACGATGCGGCAGCAGCGTTCAACGAGGCCATGGATGCCGTGATGGCAGAGTTCAAGGCTTTGGGCGAAGAGGCGACCGAGGAGCAGCGCAATGAGATTTACGGGCGCTATCTGGCCCTGCAGGAGGAGACCGCCGCCGCCAACCGCGACAATCTCTTCGGCGTGCAGCTGTTCGCCCGTGTCAGCGGTCAAAGTAAGAAGACGGTCCAGGAGCTTCTTGACGAGATCGCGCTCTTCTCTCCCGAGATGCAGCAGACCGAGCTGATGGAGCGCACGCGTATCCGTCTGGAGGCCAAGCTCAACACCGAGATCGGCAAGCCCTATATCGACGTGGCTCTGCCCGATGTCGACGGCAATATCGTCGCTTTGTCGGGCCTTGTGGGCGAGGGCAAGTGGGTTTTGATCGACTTCTGGGCCACCTGGTGCGGTCCCTGCTGCCACGAGATCCCCTTCCTGCGCGAGGCTTACGCCAAGTATCACGATAAAGGTTTCGAGATTTACGGCGTTTCGCTCGACAACGACCGCGAGAAGTGGGTCGCCTTCCTGCCCGAAAACGGCATGACGTGGGTCAACGTCCTCGGCGTCGACGAAAACCGCAAGAGCCCTGCCTCCGACAGCTATGCCGTGCAGTTCATCCCGACCAACTATCTGATCTCCCCCGAGGGCAAGATCGTCGCCACAGGTCTCCGCGGCGAGGGTATCGCCTCCACGCTTGCCGAATATATCAAGTAGTTCCGGCGTTCCCGGCGCGCGCTCTTCGAGCATACCCGCGCGTATGGCCGTCCGGCAGCGATGAACATTCGCTGCCGGACGGTTTTTTTGACGGCGTATCGAGATGCGACTGTCCTCCTTGGGCCCGTGGTCGGGCCCAGCCGGACGGGCGAACCCG
>CAZHMX010000102.1:0-6531 GCA_964533725.1 uncultured Alistipes sp.
CCTTGATCTCCTTGGGATAGTTGATCAGAATGACCGGACGCTTGAAATGCTCCTCGACGAGGTAGCGCTCGTGCTCGCTTTGCAGGTCGCAACCCCAGTCGCACGGGAACTCGAACTTGCGGCCCGAGGCCTTCAGGATCTCGATACCCTCGGTGTAGTCCAGCCGCTTGAAGTCGTTGTTGATCACGAACTCCAGCCGCCCGATCAACTCCTTGTCCCACATCTTGTTCATGAATTCGAGATCCTCGCGGCAATTTTCCAGGGCGTAGCGGATCAGGTATTTCAGGAAGTCTTCGGCCAGCTCCATGTTGTCCTCCAGCTCATAGAAGGCCATCTCGGGCTCGATCATCCAGAACTCCGACAGGTGGCGCGGGGTGTTCGAGTTCTCGGCGCGGAACGTGGGGCCGAACGTGTAGATCTGACCCAGCGACAGTGCGCCCAGCTCGCCCTCCAGCTGACCCGACACGGTCAGGTTGCAGGGTTTGCCGAAGAAGTCCTGCGCATAGTCCACTGCGCCCTCCTCCGTGCGGGGGATGTTGTTCAGATCGAGGGTCGTCACGTTGAACATTGCGCCGGCGCCTTCGCAGTCCGACTCGGTGATCAGCGGCGTATGGAGGTAATAGAATCCTTTGTCGTTGAAATACTTGTGGATGGCATAGGCCATGGCGTGACGGATGCGCAGCACGGCGCCGAACGTGTTGGTGCGGGGACGCAGGTGGGCGATATCGCGCAGGAACTCCAGCGAGTGTCCCTTCTTCTGGAGGGGGTAGCTCTCGGGGTCGGCCGTACCGTAGATTTCGATCTTGTCGGCCTGCACCTCGACCCCCTGACCGGCGCCGAGCGAGGCGACCAGACGGCCCTCCACGCAGAGGCAGGCGCCCGTGGTGACGGGTTTGAGCTCTTCTTCGCCGATTTTCTGCAAATCGACCACCACCTGGATATTGGCGACGCACGAACCGTCGTTCAGTGCCACAAAGGCGACATTTTTGTTGCCGCGCTTGGTGCGTACCCAACCTTTGACGGTCACGGTCTGGTTCTCGGGCGTCGACTTCAGTAATGCCGCAATTCTCTGATTCTTCATGCTGTATGGATTTTTTTAACTTATTTTCGTTTTCTTGCCGTCGCCGTTTCTTGCGGTTGCGGACCGTTCAAGGGCGGCGAACGGCGGTTTTTTCATCTTACAAAGGTAGCTATTAATTTGAAATTTGACAAAAAAAAAGTACCTTTGTCGTGCGCTAAAGCTTTTTGACGATGAAAAGAACCCTGTTTTGCCTGCTGGCTCTCTTTTTGGTCGCTCCGCTGGCCGCCCAGGTGGCCACCGAGGGCGGGCGTATCTACCGCTCCCACCTGGTGCCCTACGATACGCGGCACGATGCCCTGGCCTCCGCCCGCGGGAACATAAAACACTATGCCGACTTCAAGCCCCAGCCCCGGGGGATCGATCCCGAGTCGGGCGAGATCGTTTTGGGTAGCGAGGTCGATATCCCCTTTGCCTGGACCGACGGAATGATCTTCCTCCACCTGGAGGAGGTCGGATCGGCCTATACGCTGGTGGTCAACGACCACGCCGTGGCCGAGGTCGAGGATCCCTTTACCCCGGCCGAGTTCGACCTCTCGCCCTGGGTGAACGACGGCAAAAATCTCATTGTCCTGCGTTTGCGCCTGAGCCGCACGCCGGCCCTGCAGGACGGGATCAAACTCGTGCGCGAACGTTTCGCAGGCAGCTACCTCTTTGCGCAGGCCAAGCGCTCGATTCTGGATTTTACGGCCCGTCTGATCCCCGATTCGCTGAAACGCTTCGGCGTTCTGGACCTTCGGATCATCGCCCAAAACCGCTTCAGCCTGCCCGATTCGGTCACCGTGGCCTATGACATCTACGACCCCAAAGGCCGGCTGATGGAGTACAGTTCGCGGATGGTCCATCTGGGGGCCAACACCACCGACACCGTCCGCTTCGACCCCTTCATCTACCACACCTACGAAAACCGCTGGGCGGTCGACGGCCGTGCGCCGCTCTACCGGATGATGCTCTTTATCAAGCGCGACGGCAGCATGTGGGAGTATATGCCCTTCGAACTGGCCTTCACGGGCGTGGAGTTCCGCGACGGCAAATTCTACCGTTTCGACAAGGAGTTCACGCTCAATTCGGTACGCTGCAATGCCGCCGAGACGCCCGAGAAGACCCTCGCCGCGATGCAGGCCCTCCGCAAACAGGGCTACAACACCCTCGAACCCGACTATCCCCAGCCCGACTGGTACTATTCGGCCGCCGACCGTGCGGGGCTCTACGTCATCGACCGCGCCAATATCAACGCCTCCGAAAGTCCCAAAACGCGGGCCGTGGGCGGCACGCCGTCGAACGATCCCGCCCTGGTCGACGAATATATCGCGCGGGTCAAGGCAATGTACTACCGTTCGCGCAACCACTCTTCGGTCATCGCCTATGCCCTGGGCGGCAAATCGGGCAACGGTTACGCCATGTACAAGGCCTACGAGTGGCTGAAGTCGGTCGAGCCTCTGCGCCCCGTCCTCTACCGCGACGCCGAGGGCGAGTGGAACAGCGATTTTTAATTCCCTCACGAGGCGCGCGCCCATGAATATCGATCTGCTGGTTGTCGGCAAGACCGACTCGCAACACGTCGAAGAGCTGGTTGCCGAATACGGCCGGCGGGTGAACCGTTACTGCCGTTTCGCGGTGGTGGCGCTGCCCGACGTGCGCAACACCAAAAACCTCTCCGAGAGTCAGCAAAAGACGCTCGAGGGGGCGGCCATTCTGCGCCAGTTGGGCGACGGCGATTATGTGGTCCTGCTGGACGAGCGGGGTGTGGAGTTCCGTTCGGTGGAGTTCGCCGAGTGGCTCCAGAAGCGGATGAACAGCGGTGTGAAACGGCTGGTGCTGGTGATCGGCGGCCCCTACGGTTTCTCGGACGAGGTCTATGCCCGCGCCAACGGCTGTTTGTCGCTCTCCCGCATGACCTTCTCCCATCAGATCGTCCGCGCCATCTTCGCCGAACAGATCTATCGCGCCTTCACCATCCTCCACAACGAACCCTATCACCACGAATAATGTCTCCGCAGGCCCCCGAAATAGCCGTCGTTTGTCCGAAGGCACTCACCGCGTTAGGACTTCAGAGTCTCCTGGCCAAGATCATCCCGCAGGCGACGGTCTCCCTTTTCGAGCGGGTCGAGGAGTTGCAGGAGGCGTCGGTGGCGCGTTTTTTCCACTTTTTTGTGTCCGAGGAGCTTGTGGCCTCCTGCCGTCCGCTGTTGGCGGGCTCTCTTCATCGGGTGATTCTGCTGGTCGACGGCGACCGTTGTCCCGAAGGTTTTCACTCCGTCAATATCCGCTGCGGCGAGGCGGACCTGGTCGGCGCGCTGATGCGTCTGCACCATACGGCCCACCATCCCGTGCACCCCGACCATCCGGGCGGTATGCCTCGCGTGGCCGACCCCGATCCCCTGACCCCTCGCGAACGCGAGGTGCTGACCCTGATAGCCCGAGGTCTTCAGAACAAGGAGATTGCCGACTGTCTGGGGATCGGTCTGACGACGGTGATCTCTCATCGCCGCAACATCTCCGAGAAGTTGGGGATCCGCACCGTGGCCGCCCTGGCCGTCTATGCCTTCCGTTACGGTTATATAGATCGGTAATGTCTTGATACGGTTGCGCTCGTCGGGGCTGGATCACCGGCCCAAGGAGGACAGTCGTATCAGGACAACGGCGTGCTATCTGTTGCGTATTCCTCGGGTGATTTCGCGCCGCATGCGCAAAAGATAACGGGCGCGTGCGGGATGGAGCGTCAGGCACTGAACGACGGCGATAAGCACTGTGGCACACCATTTTACGGTCTCGCCTGCATAAAGCCGCGACAGCCTATGGTGTAACTCGGCCTGCCGCCGCTGACTGCGGCCGATGTTCAGATTCAACCGCCGGAAATAGTCGTCGGTCAGTTTCTGGGGCGGAATCACATGTTCGATCACGGCGTGCGGCGTGTAACGGAAGGTGATTCCGCGGGCCGCCAGCCGCTCGAACAGTTCGTTCTCCTCGCCGCCCGTAAGATTGTCGCCTTTGCGGCCGAGCGAGGTTTCGAAGAGCCCGTAACGGGCGAAAAGCTCGCTGCGGAAAGCCATGTTGCCGCCTGCGGGGATACGCCCCCGCGGAAAGTCGCGCACGTGCGTCCCCCAGTCTGTCGGGTTGGCTATGGGCCGCTCGGTGTAGGAGCTCATCCAGTGCGGACGCCCCTCGGGATAGAAGGGAATCACCCGTCCGCCTGCCGCCTGCAACTGCCCGTCCGAGGCGAACAGTTCCTCGTAGGCCTCGGCAAAACGGTCGTTCAACAGTTCGTCGTCATCCACAAAGGCGATCACCTCGCCGCGGGCCGCCAGAATCCCCGTGTTGCGTGCGGCCGAAAGCCCCTGCTGCGGTTCGAAACAGTAACGGATGTTCAGCAACGGATTTTCGGTGATGAAACGTGCCACGGCGTTGTGCGTGTCGTCCTTGGAGTTGTTGTCCACGACGATGCACTCCCAGCGTTCGCGCCGCAGGGTCTGCCGCGTCAGCGTCCCGAGCGTGCGCGCAAGCTCGGCCGAACGGTTGTAGGTGGCGATGACGATCGAGATCATCTGTCGTCGGGGCTATTGTGCGTCGGAGGGCTGAAAAACGGCCCGCAATTTACCTTCGGACAACAACAGCAGCATGTCGCCGTCGAACCGGTAATGATCGGTCTGCCCGAGCATCCGGAAATAGGGCTGTTCGTCGGTCGGACAGCTGCGGAGCGTCGATCCCAGATGGTCGATCTGCATCTTCATCGACGCATCCTTGCGCCACGAGGCGGTGTAGGTGTTGCATACGGCGCGTCCCGAGAGTTTGCCGTCGGCCGTAAAACGGAGCGTGTAGTTGCCCTGGCCGGGGTCGACGTCGTTGTTGTCCCATCGGACCAGCTGCCATTCGATGCCGGTCACGGGCCGTTTGGCCATCATCCGGTGCGCCTTGCGGCAGGGGCAGCAGGAGGCCAGCAGAGCCGCCGCAAAGAGTAAGAAAAGTATTCGTTTCATCTTCTTTCAAGAGTTGTTGTCGCGCGGAAATCCCGTCGCGGAGTTGCAAATATAGTGCGAAAAGCGTAACTTTGCAACTCGAAACGAAAGCTTTTTGACTATGAAACAAATTATTGCCTCTCCCGCAGCCCCCAAAGCCGTAGGTCCCTACAGCCAGGCCGTGCTCTGCGACAATACGCTCTACATCTCCGGCCAGCTGCCTATCGACGGTGCCACCGGCCAGATGGCCGACGGTATCGCCGCCCAGACCCGCCAATCGCTTACGAATATCGGTCACATCCTCTCCGAGGCCGGCATGACACACGACCATGTGGTGAAGACCACCGTTTTGCTTCAGTCCATAAGCGACTTTGCCGCCATGAATGCCGTCTACGCCGAGTTTTTCCCCAATGCCAAACCGGCCCGTGTCTGCTTCGAGGTGGCTAAACTCCCGATGAACGCCTTAGTCGAGATCGACGCCATTGCCGTCAAATAATCCGCTCCGCCGCCCGCCGCAGGCCGTAGGTTGCGTGTGCAGGTTGTTTGGTCGTGAAGCTGTGCAATCCGCAAGCCCCGCATGATCCGTGCGAATAGTGTAATTTGCAGATTTTTCGTCTATTCGGCCGGTGATTTTTTGGTCGGGTGGAAAATTATCGCTATCTTTGCGGTCCCGAAAGGGTGCGGATCGACCTCTTGCATAGGGTGTCCGGCCGATAGGGTAGGGTAAGCGAAGCCGGAAGTGGCTTGAGTTGTGGGTGTCGCAAGATGCCGGGCTGTAAGTTACGGAAGGGGAGTGAGATCTGACCCGGGATTATGGGGAGTGCCCCCGTATGGTAGGCTTGTGATGCAGCGGTAATGTCGGGCGTAAAAACCATCAATTTGTTGCACAAATGAACAAAGATGCAATTATCAAGCTCGTAAACGAGCAGTTGTGGACGAAACCCGAGAGCGAGGTTCCGTCGTTCAAGGCCGGTGACACGATCACCGTGACCTACAAAATCGTCGAGGGTAACAAGGAGCGCTTGCAGAGTTTCCGCGGTGTAGTTATCCAGATCAAGGGTCAGGGCAAGACGAAGATGTTTACGATCCGCAAGATTTCGGGCGGCGTAGGCGTTGAGCGTATTTTCCCTCTGTACTCGCCGCACATCGAGAAGATCGAGGTGAACAAGGTAGGTGTGGTACGTCGTGCACGTATTTACTACCTGCGCAAGCTGACGGGTAAGAAGGCGCGCATCAAGGAGAAGCGCATGACCACGGCGAAATAGTCGCAACCGCAGTCTACGGCAAAAAAAACCGGCGAGCCCTATTGTGGGTCGCCGGTTTTTTTGCCGTTGCCTCCATCCCCGTTGTCGGTTCACGTTGTCAACCCCTTATTGTTCGGGTTCGCCCGCGCGGCTGGGCCAAACCATTGGCCCAAGGAGCGCAGTCGTGCGTCAGCCCCGTTGTCAGTTCACATTGTCGAACCCTTGTTGTTCGGGTTCGCCGCGCGGCTGGGCC
>CAZHMX010000103.1:0-6394 GCA_964533725.1 uncultured Alistipes sp.
TGATCGTGTCGTAGAAGAGACGGTAGACCGAGTCGTTGTCGTTCTGGTAGTTCTTGGCGGCGTTGATACCGCCCTGTGCGGCGATCGAGTGGGCGCGGCGGGGCGAGTCCTGGATGCAGAAGACCTTGACGTTGTAGCCCAGTTCGCCGAGCGAAGCGGCTGCGGACGCACCGCCCAGACCGGTGCCGACGATGATGATGTCGAGTTTGCGTTTGTTGGCGGGGCTCACGACCTTGATGGCGGCCTTGTGGTTGCTCCACTTGTCGGCGAGAGGCCCTGCCGGGATTTTAGCATCTAATTTGAGTGCCATATTGTTGGATTTTAATTTGTTCTTATTGTGTTAGCAAGCTCCGCAGCAGCCGCAGATGCTGCGCAGGTAGAAGATGACCACGACGGCGGCAAAGCCTACGAAGACCAGCGTGGCGACGATGTTTGCCAGGCACTTCAGGCGGGGATACCACGTGTCGTTGGCCCAGCCGACGGTCTGGAACATCGACCATACGCCGTGCGTGAGGTGGAACCACAGGGCGACCAACCACAGCAGATAGAGAACGACGTAAGGCAACTGCGAGAAGGTGTACTTAATCAGCGCAGCGCCGTCGGCGGGCGAGTAGCCCAGCGAGTTTTGGTGCTGACCCAGAATCTCCACCAGCTGCATCTTCGACCAGAAGTTGAAGAGGTGCAGCGCCAGGCCGCCGAGGATGATCCAGCCCAGGAGCAGCATGTTTTTCGAAGCCCACTGCACGCCCTTTTCGGTGACGGTTACCTCGTAGCGCTCCTTGCCGCGGGCGCGGTAGTTCTCCATCGTCAGTTTGACGGCCATGGCGAAGTGCACGATGACGCCGGCGGCCAGCACCAGCGTTCCGGCCAGCGCGTACCAGTTGGCACCCAGAAACTCACAGATCATGTTGTAGGCCTCTGCGGAGAAGATCGCCGCGATGTTCATGGACATGTGGAAGAGGATAAAGAGCACCAGAAAACAGCCGGTGATGCTCATTACCAGCTTCTTGCCCACCGATGTGTTTGTCAAGAAACAGTTCATGGTTTTTGATTTTGTTTGAGTAATTAAATGTTTTTGTCTATTTTTGTCCTGTTAAAAGCGGCGGCCGCCGGAGGTAGTCCGCCAATTTCACCACAAAGATAATTATTGTTTGCAAATTCACAATACCGAAACGCCGTTATTTTCCATCATAGACCGATAAAAAGTATGAAACAGCAGTTAAGAAAGCGGATGCGGCAGTTGAATCGGGCCGTTTCGGCCTCCGACCGGCGGGCGGCGGGCGAGCGTCTTTGCCGCCGTGTGGAGGCGCTGCCCGAATTTGCGGCGGCGCGTTGCGTGGCCCTTTTCGCCGCCCTGGCCGACGAGCCCGACACCGCGCCGATGCTCGAACGGTGGGCCGCCGGCCGCCGGTTGGTCCTGCCGCGGGTCGAGGGCGCCGAGATGCGCTTTTACGATTACGACCCGGCGACGATCCGCAGCGGCGCCTTCGGGATCGACGAACCGCAGCACGGCACCGCCTGTCCTCCGGCCGATATCGACCTGATCATTGTTCCGGGTGTGGCGTTCACCGCTTCGGGAGGACGCCTGGGCCGGGGCCGCGGCTATTACGACCGATACCTTGCGCAACCGGGGTTCCGTGCCCTTACGGTCGGGGTCTGCTATGCCCACCAGATAGTCGACGCCCTGCCCGCCGAACCGCATGATATCGCGCTGCAACGGGTGCTCGCCGAGTGATCGTGCCTGGTGGCGGTCGGGGTACACCGATTAAATATAAGGTGCGGCGGTACAAATCTGGTGAAAATAGTGTATCTTTGCACGGATGAGCGAACAGAAGAGTCAAATCACCCTTTCGGAGTTGCAACGGGCCGTGAAGGCGGCCTTGGTCGAGCGTTTTGCCCTGCCCCTTTGGGTCACGGCCGAGGTGGCCGACCTGAAGGTCAATTACTCGGGCCATTGCTATATGGAGCTGGTCGAGAAGGGCGAACGCGACGGCGTGCCGCGCGCACAGGCGCGGGCGGTCATTTGGCGGTCGGCCTACGGACGGTTGGCGGCGCAGTTCGAGGCCGGGAGCGGCCAGCGGCTGGCCCCCGGACTGAAGATCCTGGCGCGGGTGCTGGTCACCTACCACGAACTGTACGGGTTTTCGTTGCAGATTGTCGATCTGGATGCCGCCTACACGTTGGGCGACATGGAGCGCCAGCGTCAGCAGACCATCGCGCAGCTGCAGGCCGACGGCGTGTGGGAGATGAACCGCGAACTGCCCCTGCCGGCGGTGGTGCAACGGGTGGCCGTGGTATCGAGCCGTCAGGCGGCGGGATACCAGGATTTCTGCAATGAACTGAAAAAGAGCGGATATGCCTATCGGCTGAAGCTCTTCGACGCCTTTATGCAAGGCGAGTCGGCCGAGGAGTCGATCATTGCGGCCTTGGAAGCGGTGGCGGCCGAAGCGGAGGCGTTCGACGTCGTGGTGCTGATCCGCGGCGGCGGCTCGACAACCGACCTGAACTGTTTCAACGCCTATCGGTTGTGCGCCCACGTGGCGCAGTTCCCGCTGCCGGTCCTGACGGGCATCGGCCACGACAAGGACACGAGCGTGGCCGATATGGTGGCCGCCGTGGCGCTGAAGACCCCTACGGCCGTGGCGGGATGGCTCAACGAGCGGATGGCAGCGGTCGAAGCCCGGTTAGATAATGCTGCGCTGCAACTGCACGCTGCCGCAACGGAATTGATACACAACAATTTGCTGCACATAGAACGCCTCGACGCCGAACTGCGCCGAACGGTCGCCATGGGCCTGGTGAGCCGTCAGTCGCGGCTGGACCGCGTGGCGGCCGACCTGCGGATGTATGCCTCGCAAGTGACCTTGCAGCGGCTCGAACAGCTCAAGCGGATGGAGCAGCGGCTGCCCGAGTCGGTCGCGGAGTTTTTGCGCCGCCGGCTCGACCGGCTGACTGCGGCCGAGGAGGTGGTCTTCGCGCACGCCCCCGAACGGGTGATGCGGCTGGGCTTCTCGGTGGTCCGCGCGGGCGGCCGGGCGCTCTGCTCGATCGATGCCGTGGAGGCGGGCGAAGCCCTCGAGATCGAGTTGACGGACGGCCTTGTACGGGGCCGTGTGGAGGAAAAGATTAAAAAATAGCTATGGAAAAACAACCAACCTATGCCGAGGCGATGGCCGAGATCGAACGCATCCTGGCCCGTTTCCGCTCCGAAGAGATGAATGTCGACACGCTGGCCGCCGAGGTCAAGCGGGCGACCGAGCTGATCGCCGCCTGCAAAGAGCGCCTCAAAAAGGCCGAAGCTGACGTCAAAACCGTTCTGGGCGAATGAAACGGTTGATTCGCTGGGTGTTGAATGCCTTCCCGCGCTCCGTGTTGCAACGCGTGGCGGGCTGGAGCGTGCCTGTGGCGGGCCTTTTTATGCGTGGGCGGCGTTACCGCTGTCCGGTGTGCGGACGGGGATACCGGCGGATGTTGCCCTACGGTTATGTCCGGATGCGCGAAAATGCCCTCTGCCCCTCCTGCCTTTCGCTCGAACGCCATCGGCTGCTGTGGCTGTGGCTCGGCCGCGAAACCGATCTCTTCAGAACCCTTCCCCGCGTGTTGCATATCGCCCCCGAGGTCTGCCTGCGCCGCCACTTCCGGCGGCTTTACCGGGACGCCCGCGACCGCTATGTGACGGCCGATCTGGAGAGCCCTCTGGCCGATCTGCACTTTGACGTGCAACGGATTCCGCTGCCCGACGCCTCGTTCGATGTGGTCATCTGCAACCATCTTCTGGAGCATGTCGCGGATGACGGCCGTGCCCTTCGCGAATTGCACCGTATCCTGGCCCCCAGCGGCTGGGGTGTGGTGATGTGCCCTGTGGATTACGCGCGCGAAGAGACTTTCGAAGACGATACGGTCGTCGATCCCGACGAGCGCACCCGCATCTTCGGCCAGTATGATCACCGCCGGGTCTACGGCCGGGATTACGTCGAACGGCTCTCCGCCGCCGGTTTCGAGGCGCGCGAGATCGATTACAAGGCGACGCTGACGGCCGAAGAACAGCGGCTCTATGCCCTGTCGGACGACCGGATCTATTGGGTCCGCAAGTAGAGGCCCCGCTCCGCGCGTCTGCGGAAAAAAGGCTCTTTCGCCTCGGCCGGGGCGGTGCCTGTATCGCTTTGCGGCAGCGGAATATCCGGCGGACGACGGTTAAATCAATTTCAGCATCTTTGCCGTGCGGAGGGCTTCGGCGGAGTTTCTGGCTTTGAGCTTGGCGAGGATCTCCTGACGGTGACGGCTTACGGTATGCTTGCTGATGAAGAGTTTGTCGGCAATCCCCTGACTGGTCAGGCCGGTCCCGATGAGCGACAGCACCTGCTTCTCGCGCGGGCTCAGGATCGAATGGTCCTCGGCCGAGGAGAGGGCAAACAGCTCGCCGCTTACGGAGTTGACGGCCACGCTTTTGGCCGGCAGGGCGAAGGTCAGCGGTCCATAGATGCAGACGGCGTGCCGGATGATCTCCGCCTCCTCGTCGTAACGGTAAAACATGCGGTGCAGCACCTCGACAGCCGTTCCGTTTTCCGTCGGACCGCTCCTGGCCGGACCTGCTTCTGCCGGATCGGCCGCCGGACTGAAACGCAGATTCGTCGCCAGATAATAGTCCCGGCGGTGCTGCGGGGGAATCCGGCGCAGAAAGTGGAAAAACCTCAGTTCGGAAAGATATTTCTCCCGCTGTTCGCTCTCTTCCATCTTCTCGATGATCTCCTTTTCCCAGATGGAGTGTTCGATCGATCCCGCCGAAAGTCCGAGCCGCTCCGAGAACCGGCCGTGAAAGATCCGGCTGGTGTTGGATTTCAGGTCGCTTACGACCACCGTGCAGTTTTCGATCGCGGCGATGCCCTCGGCACAGAGATAGACCGCGTTGTCCTCCTGCCCGCCGCGGCCGAAAGATTGCGAGCGCATCAGGCGGTCGATCTCTTTTCTGATCGTCTTCATGAAAAATGGTTATTTATAAGCATTGTCCGTCGGTAAATAACGGCGTAACTTTGCAAAGTTAAAAAAATACCGGCGATTTGGTGATGACAGAGAAAGAAAAAATGTTGCAAGGGCTCCTTTATGATGCCAACAACGACCCCGGGCTGATTGCCGAGCGGCTGGCGTGCAAGGAGCTGTGTCACGACTACAACGCGCTCCGCCCCCTGGATACCGCCTCGAGAACGGCGCTGCTGCGCAAGATTCTGGGTGCCGTTGCGGGGGAGATCCTGATCGAGCAGCCGTTTCATTGCGATTACGGGTATAATATCCGTGTCGGCCGGAATTTCTATGCCAACCACCATCTGGTGATTCTCGACGAAGCGCCCGTCACCTTCGGCGACAACGTCTTCATTGCGCCCAACTGCGGATTCTACACGGCGGGACACCCCCTGAATGCCGACGAGCGCCGCCGCGGACTCGAATATGCGAAACCCATCACGGTCGGCAACGACGTTTGGATAGGCGGCCATGTCTGTGTGCTTCCGGGGGTGAGGATCGGCGACCGGTGCGTTATCGGCGCGGGCAGCGTGGTGACCCGGGATATCCCCGACGGTTCCGTTGCGGTGGGCAACCCCTGCCGGGTGATCAAAAGTGCGGATTAAATGAAAAATCGGTAAAAAAACAGATATTATGAAAAGACTTAAGGTTTTATTCGGGCTGGCGGCTCTGTTCCTCGCCCTTTCCGCGAGCGGTCAGACGCTCGAAAAGATGAACTGGTTCAACGAACCGGCCGACTGGAACATCAAGGACGGCAAACTTACCGTGTCGGTGACGCCGAAGAGCGACTATTGGCGTATCTCCCACTATGGGTTTACGGTCGACGACGCCCCGTTTTATTATGCGGAGTACGGCGGTGAGTTCGAGGCCAAGGTGAAGGTGGCGGGCGATTACAAGGTCCGTTTCGACCAGGCCGGCATGATGATCCGTATCGACCACGAGAACTACATCAAGACCGGTATCGAATTCGTCGACGGGAAGTACAACCTCAGTACCGTTGTGACCCACCACACCTCCGACTGGAGCGTCATTGCGCTCGACAGACCGGTGAAAGAACTGTGGATCAAGGCGGTACGACGACTCGACGCCATCGAGATCTTCTATTCGTTCGATGACCGGGAGTACACCCTGATGCGCAATGCCTGGATGGAGGCGAACCGTCCGGTACGGGTCGGCATGATGGCCGCCTGCCCCGACGGCGACGGCTTCGAGGTGACCTTCTCGGACTTCACGGTAAAGCACCTGCCCGACAAAGTCCGCACGGACTGGCTGAAGAACAATGCCGAATAGAGCGCCGGAAGGGCGGTCCTGACAACGTGTCATGATGCGACTGTCCTCCTTGGGCCCGTGGTCGGGCCCAGCCGGACGGGCGAACCCG
>CAZHMX010000104.1:0-6387 GCA_964533725.1 uncultured Alistipes sp.
ACCCGCAAGAACATCGCACGGACCGGGGAGCGCCGCGCGGCAAGGGGCGGGGTCCTATCCCGCCCCGACGAGCGCAGTCGTATCAAGAGGCGGCGGCCGTCCTTTGGCCGGCGATCCGGCCCGGCCCAAAGACGAACCGGAACAGCGGCACAATAGATTATACGATAAAAAAATAGCGGGCGGGTAGGAAAATCCGCCTTTTTTTATTACCTTTGTTCAAAACTAAACACTTTTCGATTATGATCCGCAAACTTATCTTCTCGGCATGCGTCGCGCTCGCACTCGGGGCTTGTCAGCAACCGCCCGCTGCAACTCCCCAGGAGTCGCCCGAACACAAAGCGCAGCGTATGGAGTGGTTCTCCCATGCCAAACTCGGTATCTTCATCCATTGGGGTATCTACTCCGCAGGCCACAGTTCCGAAAGCTGGTGCATGTTCAACGGGCTGGTCCCCTATGAGGAGTACATGAAACAGCTCTCCGAGTTTACGGCCGAGAAATACAATCCCGCCGAGTGGGCCGAACTGATCAAGCAGTCGGGTGCCCGCTATACCGTCATCACCACCAAACACCACGACGGTGTGGCCATGTGGGACACACAGGCCGGCGATGTGAGCACCGTCAAGAGCTCGGCCGCCGGTCGCGACGTCATCGCGCCGTTCGTTGATGAGATCCGCAAGCAGGGGATCCGTCTGGGATTCTATTACTCGCTGGTCGACTGGCCGCGGGAGGATTATCCCAACTATCTGCGCGAGGGTCCCGCCCGTTACGACATTCACGCCGAGCCCGAACGCTGGCAGCACTTCCTGGATTTCAACAAGGCCCAGTTGGAGGAGCTGACCACCGCGTGGCATCCCGATCTGATCTGGTTCGACGGCGACTGGGAGTTCTCCGCCGACGAGTGGCGTGCCCCCGAGGTGGTGGCCGAGTTGCGCAAGACCGTCCCCGATGTGGTGATCAACTCGCGTATCCAGGGTTACGGTGACTATGCCACCCCCGAGCAGGGTGTGCCCGTCGTGCGTCCCGAGTCGCCGTGGTGGGAGACCTGCATGACGATGAACGATTCGTGGGGCTACCGGATCGAGGACGACAACTACAAGACGCCCCATACGCTGCTCTGCATGCTGGCCGACTGTATCTCCAAGGGCGGTAACTTCCTGCTCGATATCGGTCCCCGCGCCGACGGTACGATTCCTGCCGAGCAGGTGGCCATCCTGAAGGAGTTCGGGCGCTGGACCTCCAAACACGCCGAAGCCATCTACGACACGCGTGCGGGTATTCCGGCCGGTCATGTGCCCGCCTATACCGCGCTGAACGAGGCGGGTGACGTGCTTTATCTCTATCTGCCTTACCGTCCGACCGAGACCGTCGAGATCAAGGGACTCAAGAACGCCATCAAAAGTGCCCGTGTGGTGGGTCAGGAGAACGGCAATCTGGAGTGGGTTCGTTACAACGATATTCCGTGGAGCGAGGTGCCGGGTGTCTACTACCTGAACATCCCCGAAAAGCTGTTGGACGAGCAGATTACGGTGGTGGCCATCGAACTCGACGAGCCTGTCAAGGTTTACCGCGGCTCGGGGCAGATTTTGAGTATGAACGAATATTAGTCGATCTGAACTATGAAAAAACTCCTTTTATCCCTGCTGGCGCTGGCGGCTTTTGCGACCGTCAAGGCGCAGCCGCTTTTTGAACGCTACGAGGCGCAGCTGACCGCCCCGCGCGTTTACGACTGTTTCCGTACGACCGACAAGATGAAGATCGACGGCCGACTCTCGGAGCCTGCCTGGCAACGTGCCGTCGAGACCGAAGCCTTTGTCGACATCCGCGGCAAAGCCTATCCCGAGCCCGTGAAGCGCACGACGGCCCGGATGCTCTATGACGACCGCTATTTATATATAGGTGCGGTTCTGGAGGAGGACGATATCGTCGCCCGCCTCACGCAGCGCGACACGATCATCTGGCGCGACAACGACTTCGAGGTCTTCATCGATCCCGACGGCGACGGACAGCGCTACTTCGAGTTCGAGATCAACGCCCGCGGCGTGCTGTTCGATCTGATGCTGGACAAACCCTACCGTTCGAACGGCAACTTCTTCATTCCGTGGGACTGCCAGGGTATTCAAGCCAAGGTGTCGTGCCAGGGTACGCTCAACAGGTCCTCGGACAAGGACCAGAGTTGGACGGTGGAGTGGGCCATTCCGTTCGACGCCCTAAAGCTGGATTTCAACGACCCGCGCAAATATACCGTTTGGCGTCTGAACTTCTCGCGCGTGCAGTGGCTCCACAAAGGCCAGCCCGAGGAGAACTGGGTATGGTCGCCGACGGGCAAGGTCGATATGCACATGCCCGAGCGTTGGGGCTATCTGCGTTTTGTCGATGCACCGGCCGGGTCGCGCATGGGAGCCGAACCGCTGCCTTATGACCAGGGTGCCTACCGGCTGATCTGGGCGATGTTCTATGCGCAGATGGACCAAAAGGCGCAGACGGGCAACTTCATCCGTCGCGTGAAGGACTTCTGCATGGGCGACGCCGAGCAAAAGGCACTGCCCGAAGGCGGCGAGGTGAAGATGGACGCTACGGCCGACGCCTTTACGATCCGCCTCTCGGTGCCCGCACAAAAGCGTCTTTATGTGATCGATCAGGACGGTTATTTCCGCACCGAGTCGATACAGCTCCGCGTGGTGAAGAACTGGATGTGGATGCGTCCCGAGAACGGCTGGAGCGACGACGAGTGGAGAGCCCACTTCAAGAAGGTTCACGAGGCCGGCATCAGCGGCATCCTCTTCGAGGGGTACAAGGAGAACCTCTTCAAAATGTGCAAGGAGGCGGGGCTTGAGGCCCACTACTGGAAGTGGACGATGAACCGCCGCGAGGTGATGGAGAGCCATCCCGACTGGTTCGCCGTCAACCGCAAGGGCGAATCGTGCTACGACCAGCCCGCGTACGTCGACTATTATCGCTTCCTCTGCCCCTCGCATCCCGAGGTGGCTGAATATCTGGCCGAGGATTATATCAAGTGCGCCAACCTGCCCTATGTCGACGGGATGCACCTCGATTACGTCCGTTTCCCCGACGTCATCCTGCCCGTCAGTCTGTGGAAGAATTACGACATCGAGCAGACCCACGAGATGCCAGAATACGACTTCTGCTACTGCGATCTGTGCCGCAAGAAGTTCAAGGAGCAGACCGGGCGCGATCCGCTGGAGGATAAATATCCGATGGAGGACCAGTCGTGGGTGAATTTCCGTCTGAATGCCATCACGCGCGTCGTAGAGACGATCAACAACCGCCTGAAGCTGGAGAACAAGCATCTGTCGGCTGCCGTATTCCCGGGTCCGTCGATGGCCCGCCGCATGGTGCGCCAGGATTGGGGCAACTGGCCCCTGGAGGCTTATTTCCCGATGATTTACAACGGGTTTTACTACGAAGGTCCCGAATGGATCGGCGAGTCGGTGGCCGAAAGCGTCAAGACCGTAGACGGCCGTGCCGCCATCTATGCCGGTCTGATGTTCCCCGACATCACCGGCGACGACTTCGAAAAAGCCTTGGATGCCGCCTATACCAACGGCGCCTCCGGCGTCTCGTTCTTCGACGGACCTACGGATGAGTATCTCGCCCGCCTGAAGAAGTATATGGACGAGCATAATATGGTGCCGGCCAATTGACGGCTGTTCTTGACGGCGACTGTCCTCGTCGGGGCGGGATAGGACCCCGCCCCTTGCCGGACGGGCGCTCCCCGGTCCATGATTCGGTGGGGATCCCGGAGGCGGTGCAGTAGATGCCGGACCCCGGCAAGGATCGCGAAGGCTTTTCAAGCCTCCGCTACAACAAACAGCGTGTATTTCACCTCCGTGAGTAAACTCCCGGCTGTGAAATGCACGCTGTTCGTTGCTGCTCTCGCTTCGCTCGCGCAGTCCTTGCCTCCCTACCTATCCCGAAACCGGTTCGCTCCTCCTCCTCGAATAGAGACCCCCCCCTCCAACTGCTTTGTTTCCTCCGACAGGTTTGTTCCCTCCAGCTGCTTTGCTTCCCCGGCAGGTTTGTTCCATCCAACTGTTTTGCTTCCCCGGCAGGTTTGTTCCATCCAATAGGCTTGTTTTTGATAGCTTTGCTCCCTTAAAAAAGTTCGCTTCCTTCGGTAGATCGGTTCTTCCGGCAAGGTGTTTTTCCGGCGATTAGGTTTCTTTCGATGATCATGCTGTCTTCGGCCGCTGCGCTCGTTCCGGATGCCTCGTTGTTTCGGTAAACGCGCTCTTTCTGCGACCTGTTTTCTTCGGCAAATTCGATACATTCCCTGCCCTCTCCGAGGCCTTGCCAGTTTCGGGGCGTTTCTGGGGCATTGCCCGTTTCGGGAGTCTCGTTTTCTTTGGGGAGCGTGGCTGTTCCATGAGTTTATGGTTTTTCGGTGCGCTGTCCGTCGGGATCGCAGACGTTGTTCGGTGCAGGCGTACAGAGGGGGAAAAGGGTAGCGCGGAAAAGGTCGAAATTTTGGCTGAATAGTCGCTTTTTAGGTGCTTTTTCGGAAAAAATAGCGTATCTTTGTCACGCTAATGAAATGTAGGATATGCAGATCAAGAAAGCCATCTTCAAGACCAGTTCGCAGAAACTCTCGCAGGTACCTGCCGACGGGCGTCCGCAAATCGCGTTTATCGGACGCAGCAACGTCGGCAAATCGTCGCTGATCAATATGCTCACCAACCGCAAGGGGTTGGCCAAGGTTTCGGGAGTTCCGGGTAAAACGCGGTTGATCAACCACTTCGAGGTCGACGACCGCTGGTATCTGGTCGATCTGCCCGGGTACGGTTATGCCCGCACCTCGCAGGCGACGCGCGAGGAGTTTTCGCGGCTGATTCTCGACTATGTGTTGCGTTGCGAGCAGTTGCACTATCTCTATGTGCTTATCGACAGCCGGCTCGAGCCCCAGGCCATCGACTTGCGGTTTATCCGTCTGCTGGGCGAGCAGGGGGTGCCCTTCGCGCTGGTCTTCACGAAGTGCGACAAGTTGAGTCGCGCGCAGTTGGAGCGCAGCATCGGGCGTTACCGCACGACCCTTTCGGAGGAGTGGGAGGAGTTGCCCGCGATGATCGCCACCTCGTCGCAGACGGCCGCAGGACGCGAGGCGTTGCTGGATCATATCGAGAAATGTTTAACCGAATGTTGATAAAAGTTCCCTCCGAGACCGTTTTTTTCATTCCTATACCTTATCTTTGCACTACCAAAACTCTCACACGATATGGCTATCCATAAAATCAAATTCTTCGCCTGTCGCAGTTCGCGTTATTTGGCCGAAAAGATCGTTGCCAGCTATGGAACGACGCTCGGCGATTCGGAGATTCTCCAGTTCAGCGACGGCGAGTTCCAGCCCTGTTTCAACGAGTCGATCCGTGGTTGCACGGTGTTTATTATCCAGTCCACCTTCCCGCCCTCGGACAATCTGATGGAGTTGCTGCAGATGATCGACGCCGCACGTCGTGCTTCGGCCCATCAGGTGATCGCCGTGATGCCCTACTTCGGCTGGGCCCGTCAGGATCGCAAGGACCGTCCGCGTGTGCCGATCGGCGCCAAGCTCGTGGCCAACATGCTGGTGGCTGCCGGGGTCGACCGCATTATGACGATGGACCTGCACGCCGACCAGATTCAGGGTTTCTTCGACGTCCCGGTCGATGCGCTCTATGCCAGCGGGATCTTCGTCCCCTACATCCGCAGCCTCGGTATCGAGGATTTGTCGATCGCCGCTCCCGATATGGGTGGCGCCAAGCGGGCCAACAGCTACGCCAAACACCTCGGCACCCCCATCATCATCTCGCACAAGGAGCGCGCCAAGGCCAATGTCGTGGGCAAGATGACCGCTATCGGTGAGGTCGAGGGCCGCAACATCCTGATTGTCGACGATATGATCGACACGGCGGGTACGATCTGCATGGCGGCCGATATGTTGATGGCTCGCGGTGCGAAGAGTGTCCGTGCCGCCATCACCCATCCCGTGCTCTCGGGCAAGGCTTACGAGCGTATCAATGCCAGCGCTTTGCAGGAGGTGATCGTGACGGATACCATTCCGTTGAAGGCCGGTGAGGATCTGCACAAGTTCACGGTGCTCTCGGTGGCCGATATCTTCGCGCAGGTGATCGAGCGTGTCCACAACTACAAGGAGATCTCGTCGATTTTCTTCAAATAGGGGTCGTCGCAGCAATAAAAAGGGCGGGAATACCAACGTATTCCCGCCCTTTTTATTGCTGTGAAAATAGATTGTTCGGGTTCGCCCGTGGCTGGGCTGGATCACCGGCTCAAGGAACACTGTCGCGTCTTGATACGACTGCGCTCGTCGGGGCGGGATGGGACCCCGCCCCTTGCCGCGCGGCGCTCCCCGGTCCGTGCGATGTTCTTGCGGGT
>CAZHMX010000105.1:0-6143 GCA_964533725.1 uncultured Alistipes sp.
AAAAAGCAATTAGAATATAGCATTCCTTGGTGTATAGCTACAATACCATCAACTTCACCTATCCCGAGATCACGGAGATGCAGACCCGCGCCATCATCGAGGCTGCGATGAACGTACGCGCTACCGGCATGCCGGTTCACGTCGAGATCATGGTGCCGCTGGTGGGTAACCACAAGGAGCTGCGCTACCAGAAGGCGATCATCAACCGCACCGCCGAGGCTGTCTTCGCCGAGCGCAACGACCGCATCGAGTATATGGTCGGTACGATGATCGAGGTTCCGCGCGCCGCCGTAACCGCCAACCAGATCGCCGAGGTTGCCCAGTTCTTCTCGTTCGGTACCAACGACCTTACGCAGATGACGCTGGGCTTCTCGCGCGACGATATCGGCAAGTTCCTGCCCACCTACCTCAAGGAGGGCATCCTGAAGAACGATCCGTTCCAGATTCTGGACCAGAACGGTGTCGGTCAGTTGATCCGCGAGGCCGTATTCAAGGGCCGCGGCACGCGTCCGAACCTCAAGTGCGGTATCTGCGGCGAGCACGGCGGCGAACCTTCGTCGGTTGAGTTCTGCCACTATGCCGGTCTGAACTACGTCAGCTGCTCGCCCTACCGCGTACCCATCGCACGTCTGGCAGCCGCTCACGCAGCACTGAAACAGAAATAAGCCGTTTCGGCACTCACTTTGCACGGAGTTCGCAGTATAAATGCTGCGAACTCCGTTCTTTTACGGCTTTTTGGTTATCAAAAAGGGGGCGTTGATTGAAATAGTTCGGTAATTTGCAATTATTTGATTATATTTGCACGGTGAAACGTGACAAACAAAAACATAATACATTTTAATACGATGAAAAAAATCCTTTTCAGTGCAATCATTGCACTCTTTGCCATCTCGGCCGCCTCGGCACAGGAGCAGGCCAAATGGGGCGTAGGTCCCAAAATCGCCGTCTTGACCAACGCAGGTACCGACGGAGCACTTTTCGGTATCGGCGCTGTAGGCCGCTACACGTTCACGGATCACTGGCGTGTCGAGCCCGCCATCACGGTCCTCTGCCACAAGGGTTGCTCGGTCGACCTCACCGCCGACGTTCACTACCTCTTCAACCTGACGGACGGCTGGAAACTCTACCCCGTTGCCGGTTTTGCTGTCAGCGATATCGGTCCTTACTCCTTCGGTATGGATCTCGGTGTGGGCACGGACTTCCTGTTGAGCAAGAGATGGGACCTGACGGCCGGTGTCAAGTGGATGCCGATGTTCAAGGAGGGCCGCAAGAACCCCGTAGTAATCAGCGTAGGCGGCGTCTATAAATTCTAACCGCCTCTGTCGTAAAAAGAGAGCGGTGCAGGTGTTAACCCTGCACCGCTCTTCTTTTTGCGTGGAAAAATGCGGACCGACGAGCGCAGTCGCGTGAAAGCTCCGAATCAGTCGGCCACGTTACGTTTGTTCTGCCGACCGCGTCCCATGATGGCGCCGACGATCCACAGCAGGATGATGGCGCCCACCACCGCTGTGATGATGCTGCCGAACGTCCCGTTGGGCCACCACCCGAACCACGAGAAGATCCACCCGCCGAGCATACTGCCGACGATGCCGACAATCAGGTTGACGAGCAGCCCCGAGCCGCTCCCCTTGACAATCACATTGGCCAACCAGCCCGCCACGAGGCCGATAAGCAAATACCAAAGAAAATACATAGCCTAATCTTTTTATAGTTAACCCTCCGAAGAGAGCAACTTTCGCGCCATATCGCAGAAATTACGGCCGAACATGACAGGAGCGCGGCCGGACGGCACCCAAGAGGCGGGAAGGCGGAATGCGGAACACGGGTACAGAAAGCCGAACACGGAATGGAGGAACCGCGCGCAGCAAGCCGAGGCAAAGACCGGCGCAGAAAAGGGAAACAAAATGCCGAAGCGGAGAACCGAAACAGCAGGCAGAGGTCGGAAGCGAAGAGCCGAAGCCAAGGGCAGAAGCGATTACCGCCCTACGCCTCGCGGTGTGCGCCGTCGCTGATCACCACATCGATCGAGCGCGCCGAGCGTCCGAAACGGTCGCCATAACGGCGTTGCACCTCGGCGACAAAGGCGTCGGCACAGTCCTCGCGAACCAGATTGATCACACAGCCGCCCCAGCCGGCACCCATCATGCGCGAACCGATCACGCCGTCCGTCTCGCGGGCGATCTGCTGAATGAAATCCAGCTCCGCACAGCTGACCCCGTACTCCTCCGACAGCCCCTGGTGCGAGGCATACATCTCGCGGCCAAACCCTTCGTAATCGCCCGCACGCAGAAGATTCGACCCGCGCAACACCCGGTCGTTCTCGTCGATCACGAAACGGCAGCGGCGATAGACCTCGGCGGGCATCTCATCGCGATAGGTGTCGAGCATATCGGGCGACACGTCGCGCAACATCGTCACCCGCGGCACGTGACGGGCCAGAATCCGCACCCCCATCTCGCATTGCGAACGGCGGATATTGTACTCCTCGAGGTTGCCGCCCTTGATCATCGAGTCTACGAGCAGCACCCGGTACCCTTCGGGACGGAAGGGGACCATCTCGTAATCCAGCGTGCGACAATCGAGCCGGATCAACTCCCCGGTCCGTCCGCACAGGGCCGTAAACTGGTCCATGATGCCGCAGCGCACACCTATATATTTATGTTCGGTCATCTGGCAGACCTTGGCCAGCACCTCGCGCGGCAGACGCGACCCCAGAAGGTCGTCCAGCGCATAGGCCACGGCCACCGTCAGCGCTGCCGACGAAGCCAGCTCAAGCCCGAAAGGGATATCGCCCGTGAAGGCGCAGTCGAAATTCGGCACATCGACCCGCCGCAGCCGCAACTCCTGCACCACGCCGTAGAGATAACGGGCCCAGACGGGTTCGGGGATACAGGCCGAGGTGAGATCCCCCTGCCAGGCCTCGTCGAAATCGGCGGCGAAGAGCCGCGACTCCTTGCGGTCGTTGAGCCGCAGGGCCACGCGTATGCCGCGGTCGATGGCGCCGGGCAGGACAAAACCGCCGTTGTAGTCGGTATGTTCGCCGATCAGGTTGACGCGTCCGGGTGCGGCATAGCAGGCAGGGAGTCCACCGAAGTGCTCCTCAAACAGGGATTGGAGATCTCTTTTCATACGAAAACAGCTGTATCGATGCGCAAAAATAATACAATTTTCGCATCCCGTCAAATTACAAGACCGATATTCGCTGCAAGAAACCGCCGAGTGGCGGATATTTACAAAAAAAAACGCTATCTTTGTGGGCAAAACGCGAAACACTATGTTTGAAAATCTGACCGATAAACTCGAACGATCGTTCAAAATCCTCAAGGGCGAGGGGCGAATTACCGAAATCAATATCGCCGAATCACTCAAGGAGATCCGCCGCGCGTTGATCAGCGCCGACGTCAACTATAAAGTCGCCAAAACTTTCACCGACAAAGTAAAACGCAAGGCCATCGGTACCGACGTCCTGAAATCCGTCAAGCCCGGGCAGATGATCACCAAGATCGTCCGCGACGAACTGGCAGCCCTGATGGGCGGCGAAGCTACCGATATCCGGCTGGAGGGCAACCCCGCCGTCGTGTTGATCGCCGGTCTGCAAGGTTCGGGTAAGACGACCTTCTCGGGCAAGTTGGCCAACCTTCTGAAAACCAAACAGAACCGCAAGGTGCTGCTGGTTGCGGGCGACGTCTACCGACCCGCCGCCATCGACCAGCTAAAGGTGCTCGGTTCGCAAATCGGCGTGGAGGTCTACACCGAGGAGGGCAACCGCAATCCCGTGGAGATCGCCCGAAACGCCATCCAGTACGCGCGTCAGAAGAGTCTGAATGTGGTGATCGTCGATACGGCGGGCCGCCTGGCCGTCGACGAGGCCATGATGCAGGAGATCACCGCCATCAAAGCCGCCGTACAACCCTCGGAGACCCTCTTCGTGGTCGACTCGATGACGGGTCAGGATGCCGTGAACACCGCCAAAGAGTTCAACGACCGTCTGGATTTCGACGGCGTAGTGCTCACCAAATTGGACGGCGACACCCGCGGCGGTGCCGCCATCTCGATCCGCGCGGTGGTCAACAAACCGTTGAAATTCATCTCCTCGGGCGAAAAGATGGACGCCCTGCAGGTCTTCTACCCCGAGCGTATGGCCGACCGTATTCTGGGTATGGGCGACGTCGTGTCGTTAGTGGAGCGTGCGCAGGAACAGTATGACGAGGAGGAGGCCCGGCGGCTGAAAAAGAAGATCGTCAAGAACCAGTTCGATTTCAACGACTTCCGTGCGCAGATCGCCCAAATCAAGAAGATGGGCAACCTGAAGGATCTGGCCTCGATGATCCCCGGCATGGGCAAGATGCTCAAGGGCATAGACATTCCGGACGACGCCTTCAAGCAGACCGAGGCCATCATCGACTCGATGACCCCGGCCGAGCGTTCGAACCCCGAGATCATCAACGCCCGTCGCCGCGAGCGCATAGCCAAAGGCAGCGGCACGACCATGGCCGACGTCAACCGCCTGATGAAACAGTTCGACGACATGCGCAAGATGATGAAGGTAGTGGCCGGCGGCAAAAAGCTGCCCAAGATGCCCGGAATGCGCCGCAGGTAGTTTCACCGCACCCGTGCCGCAACCGTACTGACGGACAAACGATTACGCCGCAACAAGCCCGATGATAGCCCGCAAAAGCGGCACAAAGAGCAGGCGCAAAAACCGAAACGGCCCAAGAGATCCCGCCCGAAAGCCCCCTCGGGACGAGCCTCGCAGCAGATAAAAGTTGAACCCTAAAAAACGCAAGCAAGAAACAGAAAAACCAGGCAACCGACGCCCCCGACCATCCTTGCAAGGCAACGGATGACGGAACAAGTTAACCGAAAATTAACCTGTGCGTTGATTGTTCAGAGCATAAAAATAGAGATACTTGAGCTTTAGCTCTTATTCACCGACTATCGAATACCGCCAATATTCACACGTAAAGGAGAATAAGTTGCAAAGGTTCACGTCCCGTAGGGCGTGGATTGTTTGTACTTATTCCTTTGCGTGGGCCACTTGGCGGTAGCCTGATAGTCGGATAAGCGAAGAACGATCTGCGCCTTATTTATTCGACTCAAACGATGAAAACAAAAATCTATTATTTAATTCTGTCTCTTTGCCTGTGCGGCACCGCATTATTTTTCAGCGCATGCAGTGACAACGAAGAAGAAGACCGCATTGTCGGGACCTGGTACAGCGACGAAAACTCGGCGCACGTCAAAAGTACCTGGACTTTCAAGTCGAACGGCGATTTCGAATCGCACCTCATTACTTCCGGATGGAATGAGGATCAACCCCGCATGGGAACCTACGTGCTCAACAGCAACATACTGACGATCAACATCCGGGCTATCGCAGGCAACAACAGCGCCTATACCCAGCAATTCGCTGTTACGACACTGACCAAGAAATCGCTCGTTTTGATCGGCGAGGATGGAGTAAAGTCGTTCTCCCGCTAACAAAACAGTTCATCTCAAAGATTTATTCCACAACCATTTGCAACAAAACCATGAAAAAGAATTTATTACTCTTAAACGCCTTGTTATTCAGTGTCTTGATCTGCTTCCCGTCCTGCTCCGACAACTCGGATGAGAACGACGAAAAAGGAGACCTTGTCGGCCGTTGGGTCGCCAACAGCATCGAAGAGTGGGGAGAAAGACCCGGCTCGACCACCCGTGAAGACTACGGAAAAGAGATCTTTACCACAACTTTTACCTTCAATGCCAACAGAACGGGTTCCAAAGTGGAAGAAGACGGTGAACGTATAGATTTCGAATGGCGGTATGACGCCGAGACAGGAAAACTCTATTTGGAGTCCGACGATGATGATTATTACGACGATATTACAGTAAGAATCACCTGGCAGAGCGGGTCGAAAATTACCTTGTTGGAGCAATACTACGACACATACGAGGGCTACTATTGGTATACACAATACACCTGCAAGCGTAAATGATTTTCGCCTATACACACAAAGCGGGGATGCGTCGTGCATCTCCGTTTTTTTTGACAGCGGGGCTGACGCGCGACTGCGCTCCTTGGGCCAATGATTTGGCCCAGCCGCGCGGCGAACCCGAACAATATGTTTTCTTGCGGGTGTGTATATTTTTTCTCCCGTGGC
>CAZHMX010000106.1:0-6067 GCA_964533725.1 uncultured Alistipes sp.
GAGGTCATCAGGGAGCTGGCCAAGAGCGCATGTATTATCTTAGGGCGTTGTGCTTCTGAAATTTTAAAGGACCAACCCAACGCATTTAACATTTATGTCTGCGCCGATAAGGAGGACAGGATTGAGCGGATCATGAAGAAGGAATCTTTGTCCCATGATGAGGCAAAAGAGTTGATAGAAAAGAATGATCGGGCGCGCTCCGAATATTATCACAGCAATACAGGTAAGGTCTGGGGTGACGTGAGCAACTACCATATGATTTTGGACACCTCCGCCCTGGGCGCGGAAAACTGTGCGGATATACTGATTCGGTATTTTGAGAGAATTGAGATTATCTGATTGTAAGCAAGGATTATAACTCTTTTGAATCAAAAGCCGAAGATAAAAGTGCTCAATTTGACTGTGGAGAATGCATTTGAAGGAGAGTATAACGTTGCTTGCCGGAAAGTATAGTTCTTCGCCACAGGGTGAAGCTCACTGGCAGTGGAATGCAATGATGATATAGAGATTCATAAAGGAGAATATATTTGTTTGAACAGGACTACATTATGCGGCTTATAAATGAAATAATAAGAGCAGTATTGAAGTTACTATTTGGCATTGATACAGCTTCTCCCACAGACGAATTACTAATGGAATCCGAAGAAAAAGAAACTTTGGACAATCTATATGATCTGGTAGATGCGGGGAAAATCAATGAAGCTGAAAACAGGATTTATGACCTGACAGAAACGGGAGAGATGGCCAAATTAGAGATTGCATTATTATTTTACGCTTATCTTAATGACAAGGATGATGATTTTCTTGAAGCAAATGATTTCAGCCGTGAGGAGGTCAAAAACGGTCTAACTGATATTGTATCAAGATACGGATTGAATGGGACGGGTTGATCGTGATCTCGATCGTGTCGTCGATGGCGGGCGAGACAAAGACCGACGCAAAGGTCGTCTGGCGCTTGTTGTTGGCGTTGAACGGCGAGAGCCGCACCATGCGGTGGACGCCGTTCTCGCTCTTCAGATAGCCGTAGGCGTATTCGCCCTCGATCTCCAGGGTGCAGGATTTTACTCCTACCTCGTCGCCGGCCTGGTAATCCAGCGTGCGCACCTTGTATCCGTGCGCCTCGGACCAGCGGGTGTACATGCGCAGGAGCATCGAGGCCCAGTCCAGTGCCTCCGTGCCGCCCGCACCCGCATTGATGTCCAGGATGGCCCCCATACGGTCCTCCTCGCGACGCAGCATGTTGCGCATCTCCAGATTCCCGACGGCTTCGAGCGCGTGGTCATACAGTTCCTGAAATTCCGCCTCGGTCGAAACCCCTTCGCGGACGAATTCGGGCATCAGCTCGAGATCCTCTATCTGCTTGGTTATGTGGTCGAATTCGTCGATCCATGCCTTGATCGAAGCCACCTTGCGCAGTTGTTCGCGGGCACGGTCGGGATCGCCCCAGAAGTCGGGCTCCTGGGTCTTCTCCTCCTCGTTCTGCAACTCGATGCGCTTGCCGGGGATATCTAAACAGCGCTCTAATTCGTCGCGCCGTCCGGCGAGTTCCTTGATTTGTTCGACCGCTACCATCCGTTATTCGATTTCCCAGTCACATCCGTCCTTACGGTCCTTGACGCGAATGCCGGCAGCCGCCAGTCCGTCGCGAATGCGGTCCGAGGCGGCCCAGTCCTTTGCCGCACGAGCCTTGGCGCGCTCGGCGAGGAGCATCTCCACCAACGGCGTCACATAGTCCTTGCCCGTTGCGGAACCTGCGGCCTTCTCGTCGCGCAGACCCAGAATGTCGAATACCCAGCGGTTGAACATCGTGCGCAGACGCTCCAGATCCTCGGCCGTGAGGCTCTGCTGTCCCTCGGCCATCTGGTTCACAAGGCGCACGCCGTCGAAGAGCACCGAGATGACGATCGGGGTATTCAGATCGTCGTCCATGGCGGCCTTGCAGCGGGCCTCCAGTTCGGCCACGTCGAAGGTCGATTTCGCGCCGGCCTGCACCTTGCGCAAGGTCTCCATTCCCTTCATCAGGCGGTCGAAACCCTTTTCGGCGGCCTGTAGCGCCTCGTTCGAGAAGTCTAACGTCGATCGGTAGTGGGCCTGCAGGATGAAGAAACGGATCGTCATCGGCGAGTAGGCCTGCTCCAACAGCGGATGGGTGCCGTTGAAAAGTTCCTCCAACGTGATGAAGTTGCCGTAGGCCTTGCCCATCTTCTTGCCGTTGATGGTGATCATGTTGTTGTGTACCCAGTAGCGCACCGAGTCGTGCCCCAGCGCGGCGGTCGACTGCGCGATTTCGCACTCGTGGTGGGGGAACATCAGGTCCATGCCGCCGCCGTGAATATCGAACTGCTCGCCCAGATATTTGGTGCTCATGGCCGAACACTCCATGTGCCAGCCCGGGAACCCGTCGCTCCAGGGCGAGGGCCAGCGCATGATATGCTCGGGCGAGGCCTTCTTCCACAAGGCGAAGTCATACGAATGACGCTTCTCGCTTTGACCGTCCAGCTCGCGGGTGCCCTCGACGATATCGTCCAGATTGCGACCCGACAGCCGGCCGTAGTGATACTTCCTGTTATAGGCCTCGACGTCGAAATAGACCGAGCCGCCGGACTCGTAGGCGTAGCCTGCGTCGAAGATGCGTTTGACGAAGTCGATCTGCTCGATGATGTGGCCGCTGGCCTGCGGTTCGATCGAGGGGGAGAGCACGCCCAAAGCTTCGGTACCCTTGCGGTAACGCTCCGTGTAATAGTGTGCTACCTCCATCGGCTCCAGCTGCTCCAGACGGGCCTTCTTGGCGATCTTGTCCTCCCCTTCGTCGGCATCGTGCTCGAGGTGGCCGACATCCGTGATGTTGCGCACGTAGCGCACCTTGTAGCCGAGGGCTTTCAGATAACGGAACAGCAGATCGAACGTGATCGAGGGCCGTGCGTGGCCCAGATGCGGATCGCCGTAGACCGTCGGACCGCAGACATACATGCCCACATGGGGCGGATTGATCGGCTCGAACTCCTCCTTGCGACGAGTGAGCGTATTGTAAAGCGTGAATTTCGATTCCATAGCGCAATTTTGAGGCATAAAGGTACGAAAGATCGGCGGAACTTGCAAATTTTTTTACACGCCCTCTTTCAAGTAACGCGCCACGGCCAGCGCAATGCGTTCGCCGTCCAATGCCGCCGAGATGATTCCGCCCGCATATCCCGC
Source organism: uncultured Alistipes sp. (assembly GCA_964533725.1). Lineage (GTDB taxonomy): Bacteria > Bacteroidota > Bacteroidia > Bacteroidales > Rikenellaceae > Alistipes. Next base: position 3,196 of record CAZHMX010000106.1, read on the forward strand.
GCCCTCGCCCGCCGGAAAGAGACCCTCTGTCTCGGGGTGCATCAGCGTCTGCGCGTCGCGCGGAATGCGTACGGGGGTCGAGGTGCGCGATTCCACGCCCGCAACCATCGCCTCGTTGGTGACGAATCCGCGCATCCGACGGCCGAAGGTCTCCAGTCCGCCGCGCAGACTCTCCCCGATAAACCGCGGCAGCCAGCGGTCGAGCCGCGAGGGCACGATCCCCGGAATATAAGAGGTCCGGGGCAGGGACGTGCTGGCACGCCCCGCCACGAAATCGGCCACACGCTGTGCCGGAGCCACCTGGCCTTCACCCCCTTCGCGGCGTGCCAGCTGTTCGAGCTCCTCCTGGAATTTCAACCCCGCCAGCGCGCCCCATTCGGGCTGCAGCGGGGCGAAATCCTCGATCCGCACCTCCGTCACCAACCCCGAGTTGGCATAGGGCGACGTGCGGCCGCTGGGTGACATACCGTTCACCACCGACTGCTCCTCGGCCGTCGACGCGGGTACGATAAAGCCGCCCGGACACATGCAGAACGAGTAGACGCCGCGCCCGCCCTGCTGACAGACCAGCGAATAGGCCGCCGCCGGCAGATACTCCCCGCGCTCGGGCCGGTGGTACTGAATGCTGTCGATCAGGGCCTGCGGATGTTCGATCCGCACCCCCATGGCAAAGGCCTTGGCCTCCAGACGAATCCCCCGGCGGTACAGCAGTTCGTAGACGTCGCGCGCCGAGTGCCCCGTAGCCAGCACCACCGCCGCCCCCTCGATCCGCTGCCCGTTCGCCTCGACCCCCGTCACGCGGCCGTCGCGCAGCAACAGATCGGTCACCTTGCAACCGAACCGCACCACGCCGCCCGAGGCCGTGATCGTCCGACAGATGTTCGAGATGATGCGCGGCAGTTTGTCCGTGCCGATATGGGGATGGGCTTCGTAGAGGATCTCGGGCGCCGCGCCGTGAAAGACCAGTGTCTGCAATGCCCGGTTGTAGTCGCCGCGTTTCTTGCTGCGGGTGAACAGCTTGCCGTCCGAAAAGGTTCCTGCGCCGCCCTCTCCGAAGGCATAGTTCGAATCGGGGTCGATGCCGTTGTTGCGGTTGATCCGGGCGATATCCCGCTTGCGGTCCAGGACCTCCTTGCCCCGTTCCAGCAGGATCGGCCGGAGCCCCGCCTCCATCAGCCGCAGCGCACAGAACAGCCCGGCGGGTCCCGATCCCACGACGATCACTTCGGTGCCGTGCGAGACATCGGGATAGTCGAAATGCACGGGCTGTGGCTGGGGTTCGCGGTCGACATAGACCTCGAGGGTCAGGTTGACTTCGGGCTGTCGTTTGCGGGCGTCGATCGAACGTTTGAGGATGCGTATAAGGGCGATATCGCTCTGTTTGATTCCTAATTTCCGGGCGGCTAATGCGGTGTAAACCTGCTCTTGTGCGGCCTTTTCGGGCGAGAGGACGAGCGTGAGTTGTTGCGGCATAACGGTTGAAAAAGGTTATAATCGCTACAAAAGTAGGAAAAAACTTTGCGAAAAGCGCTTCGAAGCGGAAAATTTTACCTATCTTTGTTGGTCCGAACGAGTTTCACCTGCGGATATGGTGTAATTGGTAGCCACGTCAGACTTAGGATCTGATGCCTCACGGCGTGGGGGTTCGAGTCCCTTTATCCGCACTTCCGAATGTCGCCTCGGGTGGGGAACGCCCTGCCCGAGGAGTTTTTTTACCGTAGATCCGTCCGCTGCTCTCCGCTTGCCATCTGTCGACCGCCAGGTGGCGGCGCCGAAAAATACGCCCAAAATATTAAAATTTGCCATCTCGAAAAAAAGTGTTATCTTTGCGGCGCCGTCGCCGAAAGGAACGGCACTGTGGAAAGATTTGACTGATTGCAAACCACAATAAAAAATCGCTAAAACAGCTCATTTTTTATCCCAACAGCCAGTCTTCACGTTGCGTTTAACCTTTTATAACAGTTAAAGTTATGGGAAAATTTTTATTTACCTCCGAGTCCGTTTCGGAGGGCCATCCCGACAAGGTGTCGGACCAGATCTCCGATGCTGTTCTGGATGAATTTCTGCGTCACGATGCGGGTTCCAAAGTCGCTTGCGAAACACTCTGTACTACCGGCCTTGTGGTCGTTTCGGGCGAAGTGCGCTCGGAGGCCTATGTCGATGTGCAGGAGGTCGCCCGCCGCGTGATCCGCCGTATCGGTTACACCCGCAGCGACTACCGTTTCGACTGCGAGTCGTGCGGCGTGCTGTCGGCCATCCACGAGCAGTCGCCCGATATCAACCGCGGCGTGGTCCGTGAGGAGGACGAGGCGCAGGGCGCCGGCGACCAGGGCATCATGTTCGGCTATGCCTGCAACGAGACCCGCGAGTTTATGCCTGCAACGTTGATCCTATCGCACGTGATTCTCAAGGAGTTGGCTGTGATCCGTCGCGAAGGTGAACTCATGCGCTACCTGCGTCCCGACGCCAAGAGCCAGGTGACGATCGAGTACGATTCGGAGAGCCGTCGTGCCTTGCGCGTGCACACGATCGTCGTTTCGACCCAGCATGACGAATTTATCGTCGAGGGCGAGGGCCGTACCGCTGCCGAGGCCGAGCGCCAGATGCAGCAGCAGATCGAGTCGGATGTCCGAAACATCCTGATCCCCCGCGTAAAAGCCCGTTTGGAGCGTGCGCACGACCAGTTGGCCGAGTTGATAGGCGACGACTATATCCTGCACGTCAACCCCACGGGCAAGTTCGTGATCGGCGGTCCTCACGGCGATACGGGACTTACGGGCCGCAAGATCATTGTCGACACCTATGGCGGTCGCGGCGCCCATGGCGGCGGTGCCTTCTCGGGCAAGGACTCGTCGAAGGTCGACCGCTCGGC
>CAZHMX010000107.1:0-6040 GCA_964533725.1 uncultured Alistipes sp.
CCGCGCGGCTGGGCCCGACCACGGGCCCAAGGAGCGCAGTCGCTGTCGGTTTACTTCTTCAGCTCGGCGAGTGCGGCCTTGGCGGGCTCTACGCTGGCGCCGCTGGTCACTTTCGTGAGTGCGGCGATAGCCTGGGGCTTCATCTCCTTGGCGTTGTAGGCTACGCCCTGCAGGTAGTAGATGTAGCTCTTGTTGTCGGGGTTCTCCTGTGCTTCGGCGGCTGCGGGGGCGAGCTCGATCACCTTCGACCAGTCTTTCTTGCCGTTGTAGGCCTCGACGCGGATCTTGAGGGCCAGTGCGTCGGCGGCATCCTCGGCGAGCATCTGCTCGGCCACGGTGATCAGACCGTCGTTGTCGCCGTTCTGCTGATAGCCGGCGATCATGTTGTTGGTGTACATCTCCAGCAGGCGGTTGGCCTCGGCGACCTCACCGGCATATTTGGGGTTCTTGTTGGCGGCGACCTTCTTCAGGATGGCGAAACCCTCGGCATAGCGGCCCATCTCGCAGTAGCAGGTACCCAGCCAGTTGGCCATCTCGGCGTTTTTGGGGTTGGCTTCGTAACCTTTGGCGAAGACCTCGGCGGCTGCGGCGTAATCCTTGGCGTTGAAGGCGTCGCCACCCTGCTTCTGGTAGGTGTTGCCGATCCACATCTTGGCTTTGTTCAGGTTGGCGTCGTCACCGTAGAGGTCCGAGGCGTCGGCCATCTTCTGGAACTGTGCGATAGCCTCGTCGTACTGTGCGGCCTTGAAGGCGCGGCCGCCGAGCTGGAAGTAGCAGCGGAGCACCATCTGCTTGGCGGCGGTCACCGAGGCGTCGGCGCCGTCGACATCCATACCCTCCGAGATCACGGTCTCGAAAGCGGAGGCGGCGTCGGCGTAATTCTTGGCACCGTAAGCGGCGGCACCTTCGTCATACTTGGCCTTTACCGAAGCGGCATCCTGCGCGTAGAGCGATGCAGCTCCGAACAGCGCAATCATCAAAACAAGAAACTTTTTCATCATTATACGATTTTAAGGTTTTTTCGTGTTTGTCTTTCGTCTCATGGCCGGGGGCGGAACGAGGAAAGATGGTTGCAAAAGTAATATAAATCCGCATATTTTCCAAATCCCGGGCCGTTAATGGCGCAGAGAATTGAAAAAACTCCGCATCAGGGCCTCGCATTCGTCGGCCAGGACGCCGCGCGTGACCTCGGTCTTAGGATGAAGGAGCGACTCCGAGTAGCGGCGGAAACCGCGTTTGGCGTCGTCGGCGCCCCACACAACACGACCTACCTGACTCCAGGCTATCGCACCGGCACACATCGCACAGGGCTCGACCGTCACGTAGAGCGTCGCGCTGTCGAGGTATTTGCCGCCCAGGGCCGTCGCGGCCGCCGTGATGGCCTGCATCTCGGCATGTGCCGTGGCGTCGGCGAGCGTCTCGACGAGGTTGTGGCCCCGGCCGACGGTCCTTCCGCCGGCCACCACCACGGCACCGATGGGCACCTCCTGACGTTCTAACGCGCGGCGGGCTTCGTTTATTGCCATCCGCATGAATCTTTCGTCGGCGGCCTGCTGCTCGGCGGGGGGAAGGAGTTCGATCGGCATGGTCGCGCGCATCAGGCTTTCACATAACCTGCGGCGGCCCAGCCGTCACGCAACCGCACGGCCGTGGGGGTCAGCCCTGCCTGACGGGCCGCCGCCTCGATGATCGGAATGTCGGCCTCCAGGAAACCGCTCATCCACAGACGTCCGCCGGGATTGAGGGCCGCGGCGTAGGCGGGCAGGTCGGCCGTGAGGATGTTGCGGTTGATGTTGGCGGCGATGAGGTCGTAGCGGTTGCCGCCGATCCGCCGCACGTCGCCCAGCATCACCGTCACCCGGTCCGCAACGCCGTTGATTCCGCAGTTCTCGGTGCAGTTGCGCTCCGACCACTCGTCGATGTCGACGGCATCGGCATGGGCGGCGCCGCACTTCAGGGCCACGATGGCCAGGATCCCCGTGCCGCAACCCATGTCGAGCACCCGGCAGCCCGCCGGCGCCTCGTCCAGCAGCGCCTCGGCCATCAGACAGGTGGTGGCGTGGTGTCCCGTGCCGAAGGCCATGCGCGGGTGGATGACGACCTCCAGTTCGCCGGCCGGCGCCGCCGGATGGAACGGTGCGCGGATGCGGAGGCGCCCGGCCACGTCGATCGGCGTGAAGTTCTTCTCCCACAGGGCGTTCCAGTCCTGCGACTCGATCATCACGTAGTGGCCTTCGACCCCGAAACCGGCCAGCAGGGCGTCGCTCTGTTCCTTACATTCGGCCAGGCGTTCGACGGGTATGTAGGCCTTCAGGGTGCCGTCTCCGGTCTCGAAACTCTCGAAGGGCAGGTCGGCCAGCCAGGCGGTCAGGATTTCGGCCTGTTCGGGGCCGGTTACCTGAATATTGAGTGCTGCGTAATCCATAAATCGACTTTTTTTCGTAACTTTGTGGGGACAAATATAGTGAAAATGGCCGAATTTCAGAAAAAGTGGGAGGAGTTAACCGCCAAATACCGCAACTACATCCGGTTTGAGAAACGTCTGTCCGCCAATACGGTCGAGTCCTATCTGCGCGATCTGACGGAGTTCCGGCACTTCATCCTGCGCCTGTGGGACGTGCCGCCGCGCAAGGTCGAACGCGAGATGATCGAGCGCTACATGGTCCGGCTTTTCGACCGGGAGCGGAGCAAAACCTCGCAGGCGCGCGCCTTGAGCAGCATCCGCGGATTCTTCAACTATCTGCTGGTCAACGATATGATCGATACTTCGCCCGCCGAGTTCGTCCACGCGCCCAAATGCGGGCGCAAACTGCCCGACGTCCTGAGTGTCGAGCAGATCGACCGTCTGATCGCCTCGGTGGATACCGCGACGGCCAAGGGCCGCCGCGACAGCGCCATGCTCGAGGTGCTCTATTCGTGCGGTCTGCGCGTGTCGGAACTGGTGGCGCTGCGGCTGTCGGATCTCTTTTTCGGCGAGGGTTACATCCGCGTGATCGGCAAGGGCGACAAACAGCGGCTGGTCCCGATCAGCGCCGCGGCACGCGACCGCATCCAGATCTGGCTCGACGACCGCCGCACGATGCAGACCACCTCGAAGGGGCGCGAACTGGTCTTTCTGAACAACCGCGGCAGCGGTCTCACGCGCGTGATGCTCTTCACGATCATCCGCGAGGCGGCCGCCCGTGCCGGCATCACCGCCTCCGTCAGCCCCCACACCCTCCGCCACTCCTTCGCCACGCACCTGCTGGAGGGCGGCGCCTCGATCCGCCAGGTGCAGGAGCTGCTCGGCCACGAGAGCATCGTCACCACCGAGATCTATACCCACCTGGACGGCAGCCACCTGTGCCAAACCGTCGAGGACCACTTCGATATCTGACCCGCCGCGGTTGTCCGACCCGCCCGGTTACCCCCCCCCGAAGCCGCAAAAACGGCCGATTTATACTCCGCCGAAGCGAAAACCGGCGGACCGCCTTGCCGAATGGGAAATTATTGTTATATTTGCATGATCAACCAAAATCGCATCACAAGATGAAACACTTCACGAAACACCTCGCACACGGCATCACCCTCTGCCTCGCGGCTCTGGCCGCTCTGCTCCCGGGCTGCAAAGCGGTCGACAAAGCCTCCAACCAGGGCGAAACCTCGCAGGGCAAACCCTACGAACTGATCGTCGTCTGCCCGCAACCGCAGTGGGACGGCGCGCTGGGCGATACGCTGCGCGTGGTGCTGGCGGCCCCCGACCCCTATCTGGACCGGGTGGAGCCGCGCTTCGACCTGCTGCACGTCACCGAGAAGGGTTTCACGAAGTTCGTCTACCGCCACCGCAACATCCTGAAGATCGTCGCCGACCCCGAAGTGACCGTGGCGCAGGCCGGCGTGCAGTACGACCGTACGGCCGCACCCCAAATCGAGATCACCATCCAGGGGGCCGACTATCCGGCCGTCACGGACTACATCTCCGAACACCGCGCCGAGCTGTTGCAGCTCCTGGAGTCGGCCGAACGCGACCGCGCCGTGAACTATGCCGCCACCTTCCGCGACGACAAGATCAGCGGCGTGATCCGCGACCTGTTCGGTGTCGAGATGGACGTTCCGGCGGGTTATCTGCTGGCCAAGCAGACCGACGATTTCGTGTGGTGCCGCCTGGAGTATCCGCAGGCCAGCCAGGGCTTTATGATTTACAGCTATCCCTACGAGGGGGCGCAGTCGCTCTCGCCCGAGGCGCTGAAGGAGGCCCGCAAACGCTTCGTGCAGAACGTGCCCGGACCCTCCGAGGGCTCCTATATGACCACCTCGCCCGCCTATGAGCCCGAGTATAGGATGTTCCGCAGCGAGGGACGCCTGTGGGCCGAGCTGCGCGGTTTCTGGGACGTCGAGAACGACTATATGGGCGGTCCGTTCGTGAGCTGGAGCACCGTCGACGAGAATACGGGCCGCGTGGTGACCCTCGAGGGTTTCATCTACTCGCCCAACAAGAACAAACGCAACTATATGCGCGGCGTGGAGCACCTCTTCTACAGCCTCCGCGTGCCCGACAAGCAGCAGTAAGCCGCCCATGAGGATCCGTCCGCCGAGACTCCTGCGCCGCTTGATGCCCGACTTGGTGTGGGACATCAACGACCCCGACGGCGTGTTCCTGACCTTCGACGACGGCCCCACGCCCGGCATCACGGAGTGGATCCTCTCCACCCTGGAGCGTTACGACGCCCGCGCCACCTTTTTCGTCCTGGGCAAGAACGTCGAGATGTACCCCGACCTCTTCCGGAAGATCCTCGACGCCGGCCACCGCGTGGGCAACCACACCTACTCCCACCAGCGGGGCTGGAGCATGAAACTCGAACGCTACGTCGAGGACGTCGACTTCGCCGACGACCTGATCCACAGCCGGCTGTTCCGTCCGCCCTATGCGCTGATCACGCCGGCGCAGGCCAAGACGCTCGGCAAACGTTACCATCTGATCATGTGGGACATCATCTCGCGCGACTACAACCCCCGCCTGTCGCCCGAGGCCTGCTGGCAGAACGTCGACCGCCACCTCTCGCCCGGTTCCATTGTGGTGTTCCACGACAGCCGCAAATCGTTCCGCAATATGCGCTACGCCCTCCCCCGCACCCTCGACCGCATCCGCGAGTTAGGCCTCCGCTGCAAGGCCATCGATCTTTAGGGCGCTTGCCCGCAAGACCGTCCGCCGCCCTCCGTGAAGCGCCCCCGTCTCGGGATATTCCGGGCACTCCCGGGCGTTCCCGCGTATTCGCGTCGCATTCCGCGCCGCAAACCGCGAAAATAACGCCGAAAATTGGACGAAAAAGAATTTTTGCTTAACTTTGTGGCCCAAAACGAATTTAACACATAAAACTTTACACCATATGACTATCAATGCTGCGGATATCAAGATCGGCATGTGCATCGAAATGGATGGCAAAACCTTTCTTGTGGTCGACTTCCAACACTGCAAACCGGGCAAAGGTCCCGCCTTCGTCCGTTCCAAGCTCAAGAACCTCGAGAACGGTCGCGTCTTAGAGAACACCTTCTCCTCCGTAACCCAGAAAATCGAGCAGGTGCGCGTAGAACGTCGCCCCTACCAGTTTACCTATGAGGACGACCTCGGCGCACACTTCATGCACACCGAAACCTTCGAGGAGATCAACATCGAAAAAACCCTCATCAACAACTACGACCTGATCACCGACGGTCAGATCGTCGAGGTGATGTTCCACACCGAGAAAGAGAGCGTCCTCTCCGCCGAACTCCCCCCCATCGTAGAAATGGAGGTCATCTACACCGAGCCCGGCATCAAAGGCGACACCGCCTCCACCAACTCCCTTAAACCCGCTACCGTCAACTCCGCCACCTCCAAAGACGGCGCCGAAATCCGCGTCCCCCTCTTTATCAACACCGGCGACAAAATCCGCGTCGACACCCGCACCCGCGAGTACTACGAGCGCATCAAGTAGTCTCCCATACCGTCCGGATACCGTAAGACGCGTATTGACAGCGACTGCGCTCCTTGGGCCAATGGTTTGGCCCAGCCGCGCGGGCG
>CAZHMX010000108.1:0-5901 GCA_964533725.1 uncultured Alistipes sp.
GGCGGTGCCCGGGAAATTCCCGGGCACCGCCCCCAAAGATTTCAACGTGTGTAAACATAGACGCTGTCGAACCTTAATTGTTCGGGTTCGCCCGCGCGGCTGGGCCCGAGGGCCCAAGGAGCGCAGTCGTTGTCAAACCTGCCGGGCCGTTACCACGCGGTGATTTGGGTATTGATCCACTGGAGGCGGGTCTGGTAGACGTCGACAATGCGGGCTACGGCCTGGTCGAAGGTCAGTTCGGTGTCGCCGTTGATTTTGTCGGCGGTGATGGTGGGCCAGCGTTTGTTGTCGCGGGCTACGGCTGTCGCGATGTATTTTTGTTCGGCGCGGATGAAGTCGGGCACGGTCTGGAGGAAGGGATACCAGTCTTTCCAGCGGGCTTTGGTGGCGGCGCGGAACGAGGCGTTGTATTTCAGTAGCACCACCCACCAGTTCTTGCTGCCCCAGGCGGCCCCGGAGTAGAGGTTGTCGCCGTAGTTGATCCATCCGGTTTTGCGGTGGATGGGCAGGGTTTCGTAGTCGAAGTCCCAGATCGGGCCGGCGATCAGCTTGCCGTTGCCCTCTTTGTGGAAATAGACGCTCTTCGGGTGGAGCATTTCGTGGTTGGACATCAGCTCGAAGACGATCCAGAAGTCGATCATCGAGGTTTGATCCACTAAGGTCATCGGGTCGACCGTGCCGCCGTTTTTTTGGTCCTGTATGGCCTTGTCCAGCTGGTTGATGTAGGCTTTCAGGGCCTCGAGCCGCTCTGTGGAGAGATCTTCGGGGTCGGGGAACTTGACGTTGACGGGGATATTCGACGAGGCCGAACGGAAACGCACATCTTCGTCGTAGTTGGTGTCGAATTCTAACAGGGCACCGGCTTCGTCGCTGACGTTGACGCGGTCTTTGCCGTCTTTGACCTGCTCGGTCAGCAGGTAGAGACCTTCGTATTTGCCGTTGAGATAGAGTTCGGCGTACTGGTTGCGGGTGGTATAGTCCAATTTGGAGTTGGCACCGATGTGGTAGGCGATCCGGTTGCGCATGTGGGTGCGGTCCATGAAGTTGGCGATCAGACACCAGCGTTTGTGCTTGGGCATTCCCAGGACCTCGGTCTTCGAGGAGAATTTCATGGCGTAGGGCTTTTTGTCCCAGCTCCAGGTCGAGTTGCCGCGGCCGCGGATCAGGAATTTGGTCGAGGCTAGATCGTCGAAGTAGCCGCCGCCGTCGATGCGGACGGTGGCATCGATCCACGTCTCCTTGTCTTTGATCGGTGCCGAAGCCTCGACGTAGACCACGGGCATGTGAGGCGGGTTGAGGAGCTCCAGGGCGGGGGTGCGTATCGGACTGTCGGCGTAACGCAACTCCACGGAGCGTTTGAAGGTCTGCTCGGCGGTGCCTTTGTAGATCAGCTGTACGCCGTATTTGCCGGCCTCTTTGTCGTTGTTGCCCGTGAATTTGAGGGTGATGTCGGTGACGATCTTGTCTGTGCCGGCTTCCAGAAGGACGAATTCGTTGAACGAGGGGACGTATTCGGCGGGCGTGACGGTCAGTTCCAGGTTGACGGTGTTCTCCTGGTCGAAACGCATGGAGGTCTGGTCGAATGCGAGGCGCTCCAGTTTTTCTACGGGATCGATCGTAGGCGTCGGGGGAGTCACGTCGTTATCCTTGCTGCATGCGACAAAGGCCAGTGCGAGGGTGAACAAAAAGAAAATGTGTCTCATAATATGGGTTCTATATTTTTAGGTTGCGATTTACTCTTCGGGGAGAAAGACCTCCGTGCGCGGGAAGGGCTTCGACAGATTGGCGGTCTGCAACACCACGAGGGCCATCGCTGCGGCGGCCTGCTGCTGGTACTCGGGGATGCTCTTCGAATAGGTGTCGCGTTCGGTGTGCCAGATCTCGTAATAGCTGAAATTCTCTCCCTTGACGTCGTTCCACTCGTTCATCTGCAGGGCCGGAACGCCCGCCACCGCGAAGGTCGAGGCATCGTTGCCGCCCGGACGGCGGGGCTTGCTGCGGGGCTTGACGGCCTGCACGGTGAAAGGATAGTCGGGGTAGAGGCTGCGGATCGCCTCCTCGGTCTTGCCGTACTCTTTCACCAGCGATCCGGGGACCTCGAAGCCGGTGTAGGGCAACGGCCCGCCGTCGCGGTTGAACATGTTCGAGATCTTGGGCAGCAGCTCCTTGTGCTGTTTGACCCAGGCGCCCGAACCTAAAAGCCCGAACTCTTCGCCCGCAAAGAGGATGAAGACGATCGTGCGGTCGGGACGCGCCCCCGACTGTGCGATCATCCGCGCGGCCTCCATGACGACCGAGACGCCCGAACCGCAGTCCACGCCGCCCGTGGCCACATCGTAGGAGTCCAGATGGGCACCCACTAAGATGTATTGGTCGGGATATTTCGTGCCGCGGATCGTCGCCACGAGGTTGCGGTAGGGTACCGGTCCGATCTTGAAGTGGTTGCGGATGTCGAACTCCAGCTCCACATGGCGGCGTTCGCGCACCAGCGCCGCGATGCGGTCGTATTGTGTGTAGTCCAGCTTGATGTCGGGGACGGCAGGCAGGTGGTCGAAGTCGAGCTTTTCGTGCACCACCACACGGTCGTAGAGCGCGGTGATCGGCACTTCGGACGACTGGATGAATCCGCGCACCCCGGCTTCGACCATCTGGTCGTAGAGCAGGGCCGGAGTCTCGGTATCCAGCTTCTCGAGCTGTTCGGGTATGGCACCGTTGCGCCGGGCCTCGGCGTTGCGTTCGGCCGCCCTGGCGTTGCGGCTCAGGATCGTGTCACGCAGGATGCGCGCCTTCTTCCCGTGAGCGAGTGCCGTCCCGCGACTCTTGCCGCGCACGAGCACCCAGGCCCCCTTCAATGCCCCGCGCATGCGGTTCAGCTCGTCGATACTGCGCGGTTCCAGCAACACGTGGCCGCGTTCCACGCCGTGCGTGCCGACCGTATAGGAGGGGGTGGCGAAGTGCAGCGTCATGCTCTCCTCGCCCGTCATGCGCCCCGACCAGGGGCCGCGGTTGAATCCGCAGGCCAGCTCGCCGACCTGTTCCAGCTGCACCTCGTATCCCCACTCCCTGAAACAGCGCGCGGCCCAGGCCTGCGCGTTTTCGTAGGCGTCCGAACCGATCGGGCGGCCGCCGAAACGGTTGGTCAGGATGTCGAGATGCTGCATGACGCGGTTGTCGTTTTTCGCCATGTCGCAGATGCGGTCGACGGCGGCGCGCTGTCCGTACGCCGCGAGGGCGCAGAGCAGAAACGCCCAGGAGAGGAGTGCTTTCTTCATGTTCGGCTGAAATATCGTTTTCCGAAGATCAAAGGTACTCTTTTTTCGCGAGATGTGCGACCGAAGCGGAATAAAAAACGGAAAAAGTTGCCCCGAATGCGGATATTTGCGAAAAAATGCCTATATTTGCGCTCCAAATTGTGGAACAAACATAATTTATTAACAACACCTATGAAAGTTTGCGAAATCACGGGCAAGGTTGCGATTGTGGGTAACAACGTCTCCCACTCCAACCACAAGACCAAGCGCAAGTTCAACCCGAACTTGAAAACCAAGCGCTTCTGGTCTGAAGAAGAGAACCGCTGGATTACCCTCAAGGTGACTCCCGCCGGTATGAAAACCATCAACAAGAAGGGCCTGGCCGCCGCACTGCGCGAAGCAGCCGTACCCCAAAAGATCTACTAAAAAAAGCACTGACCAATGGCAAAGAAAGGCAATCGCGTGCAGGTAATCCTTGAGTGCACCGAGCAGAAAGCAAGCGGCGTTCCGGGAATGTCCCGCTACATCACCACCAAAAACAAGAAGAATACGCCCGACCGTCTGGAGCGTAAGAAGTACAACCCCTATCTGAAGCGTGTGACCGTTCACCGTGAAATCAAATAATTAAAGCGTTATGGCAAAGAAAGTAGTCGCAACCCTGAAGACCAACGACAAGCGTAAGTTCATCAAGTGCATCAAGATGGTCAAGTCCGATAAGACCGGCGCATACGTCTTCAAGGAGAATCTGGCTCGTACCGACGAGGAGGCCAAGGCTTACTTCGCAGAGAAATAATCTGTCGGAAGAGGCTGTATTTTAAGGTTCCGCCTTAAATACAAAGGGCTTTGCCGCATGGCAAGGCCCTTTGTGTGTATACAGGGGCGACAAAGTGTATATATATAGGTACAAAAAGCGTCGGTGTGCATTGTAAATTAAAAAATTATTTGTACCTTTGCACGCTCGCTATGTGCGAGAACGGATTACAATAGTATTAATTAAACGTAAAACAAGTGGATTCATTAAGCTACAAGACTATCTCGGCGAATCCGTCGACCATTACCAAAGAGTGGTATGTGATCGACGCAACGGACGAGGTATTGGGACGTCTTGCCTCGCAGGTGGCCAAAATCCTCCGCGGCAAGAACAAGCCGAGCTACACCCCCCACGCCGATTGCGGTGACTATGTCATCGTGGTCAATGCCGACAAGGTGAAGCTCACGGGCAAAAAACTGACCGACAAGGTCTACACCCGCCACACCGGCTATCCGGGCGGACAGCGTTTCGCCACCGCAGCCGATTATCTGAAGAAGAAGCCCGAATTCGTCATCGAGGAGGCCGTGCGCGGCATGCTCCCCAAGACCCGTCTGGGCGAAGCTATCTTCAAGAACCTCAAGGTTTATGCCGGCGCAGAACACAACCACCAGGCACAGACCCCCAAAGAAATTAAGTTAAACGAGATCAAGTAATCTAAAACATGGAAGTTGTAAACACCGTAGGTCGCCGCAAGGCAGCTGTCGCTCGCGTATTCGTGAAGGACGGTAATGGAAAGATTACGATCAACCACAAGGAGCTCGCAGCCTATTTCCCGCTCGAAATCCTGCAGTACGAGGTAAAGCAGCCCCTGCTGGCTACCGAGACTGCCGAGAGCTACGACGTCACGATCAACCTGGTCGGCGGCGGTATCAAGGGTCAGGCCGAGGCTGCCCGTCTGGGTATCGCCCGCGCGCTGTGCGAGATCAACGCCGAGTACCGTCCCGTTTTGAAGAAGAACGGTTTCCTGACGCGTGATCCCCGCGAGGTTGAACGTAAGAAGCCCGGTCAGCCCGGAGCACGTCGTAAGTTCCAGTTCAGCAAGCGTTAAAAGACCTACAAACCGATTTTTCGGCTCGCACGTCCGAAGTTCCAAATCCGAAAGATTGCTTGCAGCCGCCTGATGGCCCCGAGTTCTACTTTCCGATTGCTTGGACGCGAAAAAACTCACGGGATCGCATCCTGACAAAACCTCAAGCCGCAGACCGGAACCGGTCGTCGCACAAAGATTGTGAACCGACAGCGGTCACGGCACACAAGGAGGCCTGCCCGGGAGTTGAAGACAAGAGTTTTAACAAAACAAAAACAAAACAACTAAAATGTCACGTACAGACTTTAATACTTTACTGGAAGCCGGCGCCCATTTCGGTCACTTGAAACGCAAGTGGAATCCCCGGATGGCTCCCTATATCTTTATGGAGAAGAACGGCATCCACATCATCGACCTGCACAAGACCGTCCTGAAGATCGACGAGGCCGCAGCAGCACTCAAGCAGATCGCCAAAAGCGGTCGCCGCGTATTGTTCGTAGCCACCAAGAAGCAGGCCAAAGAGATCGTTGCCGAGAAGGTAGCAGCCGTACAGATGCCCTATGTTACAGAGCGTTGGGCCGGCGGTATGCTCACCAACTTCCCCACGATCCGCAAAGCCGTCAAGAAGATGGCCACCATCGACAAGATGACCAACGACGGTACTTTCGATAATTTCTCCAAACGCGAAAAACTTCAGATCTCCCGCCAGCGCGCCAAACTCGAGAAGAACCTCGGTTCTATCGCCGACCTGACCCGTCTGCCGGCCGCTCTGTTCGTCGTCGACGTGCAGAAGGAGGCCAACGCCGTCAAGG
>CAZHMX010000109.1:0-5841 GCA_964533725.1 uncultured Alistipes sp.
GTCAGCGAGGCGTCGTTCAGGCGCAGTTTCTCGCGCGAGGCACGCAGATCCTCGTATTGGTCGGCCTCGACGGGATAGACACCGGCGAAGACCATCGGCTTGACCTCCTCGAAACCCGCAATCGCCTCGTCGGCCGGCGATTCGACCGACGTGATCGTGTCGCCGACCTTGACGTCCGACGAATTCTTGATCCCCGAGCAGATGTAGCCCACATCGCCCGCCTTGATCACCTCGCGGGGCACCATCTTCAGTTTCAGCACCCCCACCTCGTCGGCGTCGTAATCGCTGCCGGCATTGAAGAACTTGACGTGTTCGCCCTTGTGGATCGAGCCGTTGAAGACACGGTAATAGGCAATCACACCGCGGAAAGGATTGAAGACCGAGTCGAAAATCAGGGCCTGCAAAGGGGCGTTTTCGTCGCCTTTCGGTGCCGGTATCCGCTCGATAATGGCCTCGAGGATCTCCCCGACGCCCTGCCCCGTCTTGCCCGAGGCGAGCAGGATATCCTCCTCGCGGCAGCCGATGAGATCGATCACCTGGTCGCGCACCTCGTCGATCATGGCCGAATCGCAGTCGATCTTGTTAAGTACGGGAATGATCTCAAGGTCGTGGCCGAGGGCCAGATAGAGGTTTGAAATCGTCTGTGCCTGAATACCTTGCGTAGCGTCGACCACCAGCAGCGCACCCTCGCACGAAGCAATCGCGCGCGAGACCTCGTACGAAAAGTCGACGTGTCCCGGAGTGTCGATCAGGTTGAGGGTATAGGCCTCGCCGTTGCGGGCCGTATAGTTCATCTGGATGGCGTGGCTCTTGATCGTGATGCCCTTTTCGCGTTCCAGATCCATATCGTCGAGTACCTGGGCCTGCATTTCGCGGGCACCGAGGGTGTTGGTATATTCCAGCAGACGATCGGCCAGGGTGGATTTGCCGTGGTCGATATGTGCGATGATGCAGAAGTTGCGGATATTTTTCATTTCAACCGGTTAGAAACGTTTATACGCGTGCAAAGATACGAATAAGCGAGAGCAAAAGCAAATTAATTTGCTTTTGCCGAGCGGAAGTATCTTCGGCGCAGCCAAGGATACGAATAAGTGAGAGCAAAAACAAATCAAGATTTGTTTTTGCCGAGCGGGAAAGATTATATTTATAAATAAAATAGGTGCGAACAAGCGAAGCGGGCATTACGCCGGCGAACAACTCTCGGGCTTTTTTATTACCTTTGCAGCCGCAAAACGCGAAAGACAAAACGAAAAAGACAAAACACATACCGCCATGTGGTTCTATCTGGCCATACTCTCGGCGCTGCTGCTGGGATTTTACGACGTCGCCAAGAAACAGGCGCTGATAGGGAATGCCGTGCTGCCGGTGCTGTGGCTCAACACGTTGATCTCGTCGCTGCTCTTTCTGCCGGTGATCGTGGCGGCGGTGGCGGGCGCAGGATGGTTCGAAGGGACGATCTTCGGTATCGGCACGGGCGACGGACGGGCCCATGCCTTAGTGATCGCCAAGGCGGCAATCGTGCTGACGTCGTGGGTCTCGGGCTACTACGGACTCAAACACCTGCCGATTACGATCGTGGGACCGATCAACGCCACGCGTCCCGTGATGGTGCTGGTCGGCGCGCTGGTTCTCTTCGGCGAACGGCTGAACGGCTACCAGTGGACGGGTGTCGCGCTGGCCATGGTGTCGCTGTGGATGTTGAGCCGTTCGAGCCGCCGCGAGGGGATCGACTTCGGACACAACCGCTGGGTGTTGCTGGTGGCCGTGGCAGCGGTGACGGGGGCAGCCAGCGGACTGTATGACAAATATGTCATGCGGTCGCTCGATCCGATCTTCGTGCAGAGCTGGTACAACCTCTACCAACTGGCGATGATGACTGCGGCCGCGGGGTGGATCTGGTGGCCGCACCGTCGGCAGGACCCGTTTCGCTGGCGATGGACTATTCCGTTGATATCGTTGTTCTTATCGGCTGCCGACTTTGTCTATTTCTACGCCTTGAGCGACGAGGAGGCGATGATCTCGATCGTCTCGATGGTGCGCCGCGGTTCGGTACTGGTGTCGTTCGCCTGCGGTGCCCTCCTGTTCCACGAAAAGAACCTCCGCGCCAAAGCCCTCGACCTCGCCATGATCCTCGCCGGCATGATCTTCCTCTGGATCGGCAGTAAATAACACGGCATTTTCAGGCTGCGAACGCATTCTTCACCCCTTTCGGAACACCATCCCGCTCGGTAAAACAAATTAATTTGTTTTTGCTCTCGCTTATTCGTACCTTTGCGCAAACAAAACCGAACACCATGAAACAAAAAAAAGCGATATCCGCCCTTCTGGCCGCCCTCGCCTTGGGCGCATGCAACAACACCATGAAAATCCGACACCTGCCCTATCCCGAAACACCCCGCGGCGAAGTGGTCGACAACTACTTCGGCACAGAGGTCGCCGACCCCTACCGCTGGCTGGAGGACGACAACTCCGAACAAACCGCCGAATGGGTCAAGGCACAAAATGCCGTGACACAGGACTATCTGTCGCAAATCCCCTTCCGCGAAGCCCTCAAAACGCGTATCGCCCAGCTGATGGACTACCCCACCCAAAGCGCCCCCGCGCGTCATGGCGACTACAACTATTTCTACGCCAATGACGGCCTGCAGAACCAGTCGGTTCTCTATCGTCAGCCCGCAGGCGGAGGCGACCGCGAAGTCTTCCTCGACCCCAACACCCTCTCGGACGAGGGTACCGTGGCGCTGTCGGCCCTCAGTTTCTCGAAAGACGACCGCTATGTGGCCTATGCGACGGCCGCCTCGGGGTCGGACTGGGTGGTGATCCGCGTGATGGAGGTCACCCCTGAAGGAAAACGGATCCTGGACGACGAGATCCACTGGGTGAAGTTCTCGGGCGCCTCGTGGGCTCCCGACTCCAAAGGTTTCTATTACAGCGCCTACGAAGCCCCGTCGCAAGGGGTCTATTCGACACAGAACCGGGGACAGAAGGTCTACTACCACAAACTGGGCACCCGGCAGTCGGACGACCGGCTGATCTACAGCGACCCCGCCCATCCGCTGCGCTACTTCCACGGCTGGGAGAAGGCCGGCTGGCTCTTCGTCAGCATGTCGGAGGGAACGTCGGGCAGCGGGCTGCTCTACCGTCCCGCCACCTCCACAGGCCCCTTCAAGACCCTCTTCGAGGGTTTTGCGCACGACTACAACGCCATCGAGTGCAAGGACGACAAACTCTACTATACGACCAACGACGGCGCCGCCAACCAGTCGCTGCACCGCATCGACCTGAAGAGCCTCAAGGACGAAGTGCTGATCCCCGAGAGCGAAAATATGCTGGAGAACGTCTCGTCGGTGGGCGGCTACCTCTTCGCCACCTATTTGGACAAGGCGCAGAGCCGTGTCGAACAGTATGACCTCGAGGGCCGGCACATCCGCACGGTCGAACTGCCCGCCATCGGCTCCGCAGGCGGTTTCGGCGGCAAGGAGGAGGACAGGGAGACCTATTACGCCCTGTCGACCTACACGTCGCCCAGCGCGCTCTACCGTTACGACCTCGAGACGGGACGTTCGGAACTCTACTACGCCCCCGAGGTCCGCTTCGATCCCTCGGTCTTCACCACCGAGCAGGTCTTCTACCCCTCGAAGGACGGCACGCAGGTGTCGATGTTCATCACCCGCAAAAAGGATTTCAAACGGGACGGCAAGGCCCCCTGCTACCTCTACGGTTACGGCGGCTTCCAGATCAACATGACTCCCGGTTTCAGCGCCCCGCTCATCGCCCTGCTCGAGCAGGGCGGCATCTACTGCGTAGCCAACCTGCGCGGCGGTTCGGAGTACGGCGAGGCCTGGCACAAAGGGGGCATGCTGGCCAACAAACAGAACGTCTTCGACGACTTCATCGCTGCGGCCGAGTGGCTGATCGCCAACGGTTACACGTCGCAGAAGAGACTGACCATCTCGGGCGGTTCGAACGGCGGTCTGCTGGTGGGCGCCTGCGAGGTGCAGCGTCCCGACCTCTATGCCGTCTGCCTGCCTGCGGTGGGCGTGATGGATATGCTGCGCTACCACAAGTTCACGATCGGCTGGGGCTGGGCCGTGGAGTACGGCACGAGCGAGGATGAGGAGCAGTTCGGATGGCTCTACCCCTACTCGCCGCTGCACAATATCCGCGAGGGCGTCGCCTACCCCGCCACGCTGGTCACCACGGGAGACCACGACGACCGCGTGGTTCCGGCCCACTCGTTCAAATATGCCGCCACGCTGCAGCACGCGCAGGCCGGCGAGGCCCCCGTGCTGATCCGCATCGAGTCCAACGCCGGCCACGGTGCCGGAAAACCCACCTCGAAACGGATCGCGGAGGCGGCCGACTGGATGTCCTTCATGTTGGTAAACACCGGCACGGAGTATCACCCCATAAGCAAATAATCGGATCATTCATACGGGTTCCGTCGTCCGGCACATCCCGCGCGGCGAAACCCCGACCCTTTGCGCAATGAAAGTATACAAATTCGGCGGTGCCTCGGTCAAGACGGCCGACGGCGTACGCAACCTGCACAAAATCATCAGCGACGAGCGCCAGATCTTCCTCATCGTCTCGGCGATGGGCAAGACCACCAATGCGCTGGAACGGATCTTCCGCGCCGTGCAACAGGCCGACACCGCAACCCGCGAGGCCGAAATCGACGCCCTGCGCCAGTATCACGCCACGATCATCGACGACCTGTGGCACCGGCCGACCCGCATAGAGGAGGTCGAGGCCCTGTTTGCCGACCTGGAGGCCTTTGTCGCCCGCAACGACTACCGCGCCGAAGAGGCCGAATTGTGGTACGACCGGATCGTGGCCTACGGCGAACTGCTCTCCACGACGGTGATCGCCCGCTATCTGAATGCCGCGGGAATGCGTTGCCGGTGGCTCGACATGCGGCAGTGTTTCGTCACCGAACAGCGCCACAAGGACGCCACGATCGACATCGAGGCCTCGGCCCCCCGTCTGAAAGCGGCCATGGCCGGGGACGAACAACCCGATCTGTTTATCGGTCAAGGTTTTATCGGCGGAGCGCCCGACGGCACGACCACCACGCTGGGACGCGAAGGTTCGGACTACTCGGCAGCCGTTGCGGCCCACATCCTGGACGCCGAGTCGATGTCGGTGTGGAAGGATGTGGACGGCGTGCTGAATGCCGACCCGAAGATCTTCCCCGACGCCCGTCAGATTGCCGAACTGAACTATCTGGACACCATCGAACTGGCTTACAGCGGTGCGCAGATCATCCACCCGAGGACGATCAAACCACTGCAAAACAAGAATATACCCCTCTACGTGCGTCCCTTCGGCGACAAACGCAAACCGGGCACGGTGATCCGTTCGATGTCGCTGCCGATCGATATGCCGATCCTGATCCTGAAGCACGACCAGGTGTTGCTGACGATTCGTTCGCGCGACTTCTCGTTCGTGCTCGAGGAACGGTTCGCGGCCATCTTCTCGCTGATGGAGCGCTACCGGCTGAAGGTGAACCTGGTTCACAACTCGGCCATCAACCTGAGTCTTTGCGTGGACAACTCGTGGCATATCGACGAAGCGATTGCGGCCCTGCGCGCCGACGGTTTCGACGTGATGAAGATTGCCGATATGGAGCTGCTGACCATCCGCGGTTACACCCCCGCCCTGATCGACAAATACGCCAAGGGCCGCGACGTCTTTATCAGTCAGTCGACCCAGGCGACGGTGCGCGTCGTCCGCAAACGCCGAAAAAAATAGCACGGACCGGGGTCTTGATACTCCGTCTTGATGCGACTGCGCTCCTTGGGCCAATGATTTGGCCCAGCCGCGCGGGCGAACCCGAAC
>CAZHMX010000110.1:0-5787 GCA_964533725.1 uncultured Alistipes sp.
TCGTCGCCCGCCTCGAAGAGCAGCCGCCGCACGGCCGAGTCGGTCACTAAATCCTCCGACAGGATCTGCGGACGGAGGTGCAGGAAGACGATCTTCTGGACGAACTTCATGTGTTCGTTCATCGGCAGCTTCAGGCGGCGGAAGATCTCGGGGACCATCTTCGAACCGACCACCTCGTGGCCGTGGAAGGTGAAGCCGATCTTCGGGTCGTAGCCCTTGCAGCGCGGTTTGGCGATATCGTGCAGGAGGGCGGCCCAGCGCAACCACAGATCGTCGCTGTGCGCGGCCACATTGTCGAGCACCTGCAACGTGTGGGCGAAGTTGTCCTTGTGGGCGTGGCTGCCGCGGCGTTCGACCCCTTTCAGGTTGTGCAGCTCGGGGAATATCAACTCCAGAAGACCCGTCAGCTCCAACAGCTCGAAACCGATCGACGGACGGGGCGACAGCACGATCTTGTTGACTTCGGTGATGATCCGCTCGCGCGATACGATCTCGATCCGCCGGCGGTTGCGGCGGATCGCCTCGAAGGTCTCGTCGTCGATATCGAAGCCCAGCTGTGTGGCGAAACGTACGGCGCGCATCATCCGGAGCGGGTCGTCCGAGAAGGTGATGTCGGGGTCGCACGGCGTGCGGATCACGCAGTCTTCCAGGTCGTAAAGCCCGTCGAACGGGTCGACCAGCTGCCCGAAGGTCCGGCTGTTGAGCGACCAGGCCAGGGCGTTGATCGTGAAGTCGCGGCGGCGCTGGTCGTCTTCCAGCGTGCCGGCTTCGACGGCGGGTTTGCGCGAGTCGGGCGAGTAGGATTCGCGGCGTGCGCCCACGAACTCCACCTCCACGCCGTGAGCGCGCAGCATCGCCGTGCCGAAGGTCTTGAAGATGCTTACTTTGGTGTGCAGTTCGGCCGCCAGCGCCTCGGCCAGCACGATACCGCTTCCGACCACCACCACATCGATATCGGTCGAGGGCCGGCGCAGGTAATAGTCGCGCACGAAACCGCCCACGACGTAGGCCTCCAGACCCCGTTCGTCGGCCAGCCGCGAGAGGGTGCGGAACAGCGGGGTGTCGAGGATCCGGGGGCTATCGGACATAGGCCTCGATCAGCTTCTTCCAGACGGCATAACCCGTGCCTAAAAGGTGGAGTCCGTCGTTGGTGTATTCGGCGCGGAGGTTGCCCTCGTCGTCGGCCATGGCCGTGTAGAGGTCGATCCAGGGGATCCGTTCCTCCTCGCACAGACGCTTGAGCAGGGCATTGGTCACGGGGATCTCGGCCGCGCGGGCGTAATGTCCGCGGAAATTGTCGAAACTCTTGCCGTTGACGGGCAGCACGCTCTGAATATAGAGGTGCGTACGGGGCGACAGTTCGCGCACGCGGGCCACGATCTCGCGGACGGTTGCGGCGATCTGTTCGGGCGAGCGTCCCTGGGCCAGGTCGTTGATCCCGATCATCAGAAAGATTCGGCGGGGCCGGCCTGCGGCTACGGCGTCGATACGCTCCAGAAGCCAGTCCGACCGGTCGCCGCTGATGCCGCGGTTCAGACATGCGGGGTTGCCGAAAAGCTCCGACCATTCGCCGCCGTCGGTGATGCTGTCGCCTACGAAGACGATACTGCGCGGTTGCACGCCGAGCATCTCGAACAGGGCGCGGCGCTGGTAGTTGTATTTGCTTTGCGCTGACGTCGGGACGGGCATCACGGCCAAGAGCAGCAGCAGGAGAAAGAGGGTCCGTTTCATGGAGGAGGTTATTTAAGGGCTCGTTTATATAAGGATACGGTGTTCTCCAACCCGTAATAGAGGGCGTCGGCAATCAGGGCGTGGCCGATCGAGACCTCGTCGGTCCAGGGGATGCGGCCGATGAAATAGGCGAGGTTCGCCAGCGAGAGGTCGTGGCCGGCGTTCAGCCCCAAACCGCACTCGCGCGCGCATTCGGCGGCCCGCAGATAGGGGAGGATGGCCCGTTCGGGATCGGCCGCATAATCGCGGGCATAGGCCTCGGTATAGAGCTCCACCCGGTCGGCACCGCAGCGTTTGGCCCCTTCGACCGCTTCGGTCGCAGGGTCGACGAAGATCGAGACGCGGATTCCCCGTTCGTGAAAACGGGCCGTCACCTCCGTGAGGAAATCGCGGTGGGCGACGGTATTCCAGCCGGCGTTGGAGGTGATGGCATCCACGGCGTCGGGCACCAGGGTCACCTGCGTAGGCCGTACCTCCGTCACCAGATCGACGAACGAGGGGATGGGGTTGCCTTCGATATTGAATTCGGTTGTGAGGACCTGCTTGAGTGCCCGCACGTCGTCGTAACGGATGTGGCGGGCGTCGGGACGCGGATGGACGGTGATTCCCTCGGCGCCGAACCGTTCGATATCGCAGGCCGTGCGCACGGGATCGGGCACATTGCCGCCGCGCGAATTGCGCAACACGGCAATCTTATTGACATTTACACTTAACTTTGTCATAAAATCCGTATATTTGCAACGCAAAAATACAGTTTTTTTCGCAAATACGAAGCTGTTTGATTTTTTTCTGTTCGATGAAGATTCTGATTTTTTCCCGCACGGGGAATCCGAGCCGCCCCGAAGTGTTGCGCGAGATCGTTCGGGTTATAGACCGACATGGATTGCAACTGGCTGTCAATCGGGAGTTTGCGCCGCTGTTCGAACGTCTGACGGACCGCACGGTCGGGGACGCGGACCGATATGACGTGATTTCGACACCGCCCGCGACGCCGGCACTGATGGTCTGCATCGGCGGCGACGGCACCCTGCTCGAAGGGCTTCACCGCGTGGTGGGGTCGCGCATTCCCGTCACGGGGATCAACTCGGGCCATCTGGGTTTTCTGGTCGGCACGCCCGTCGACCGGATCGGGGAGCTCTTCGACGATATCGCCGCGGGGCGGATGCGGATCGAGGAGCGCTCGGTCCTAGAGGTCCGGGGCGATTTCGACATGGGGGATTACGCCGCGCTGGCCGTCAACGAGGTGACCTTGCAGCACCACCGCTCGGGAGTGATCGCCATCGAAGCCTACGTCGACGGTCAGATGGTGGCCGTCTATCGTGGCGACGGGCTGCTGATCAGCACCCCGACGGGCTCCACGGCCTACTCTTTGAGCGCGGGCGGCCCTGTTGTCGATCCTGCCTGCGCCTGCCTGGTCCTCACACCGTTGGCTTCCCACAACCTGACCATGCGCCCCGTGGTGATTCCCGAGCGGAGTGTCATTACCTTGGTGGTTCATACGCGCGGGGCACAGGCGACCCTTTCGCTCGACAACCGCACCTGTACCGTGGAGGACGGCGCGCGGTTCGAGATCAAAAGGTCGGCCGAACGAATATTTTTGGCTTCCAGATACAATATATCGTTTTATGATACGTTACGCCATAAAATGATGTGGGGCATCGACCTCCGGAAATAACGAAAAGCCTGCAAAAAGCGCGCAAGGTGTATTTTTTTCGACCCGGAGTGCGGTTTTCCCGTGAAAATAGACTATATTTGCACCTTACATAAGACAAAGATGAACAACGAGAGGAAAATACCCGCCCACGTGGCCATCATCATGGACGGCAACGGCCGTTGGGCCCGGGAGCGCGGACTGGACCGCACGATGGGTCATGCCGCCGGTGTCGAGCCTGTACGTATGTCCGTGCGTGCCGCTCTGCGCAACGGGGTGCGGTACCTGACGCTCTATGCCTTCTCGACCGAAAACTGGGGGCGTCCCGCCGCCGAGGTCGACGCCTTGATGGAACTGCTCTGCGCCAATATCCTCAAAGAGGCCGGACCGCTGGCCGAACAGGGGGTGCGCGTCCGCATTATCGGCGACCGCAAACGATTTTCCGACAAGGTTTTGCAGCATCTCGACCTGCTCGAGCAAAAGACCTCCGCAGGCGACAAACTCACCTTGATTCTGGCTCTGAACTACTCCTCGCGCAGCGAGATCGCGGATGCCGTGCGACGTCTGACCGAAGCGGCCGTCCGGGGTGAACTGGATCCCGCGACGATCGACGAGGGGACGATCAGCCGTGCGCTGTGGACCTCCTTCTGCCCCGATCCCGATCTGGTCATCCGCACCAGTCAGGAGTACCGTTTGAGCAATTTCCTGCTTTGGCAGGCCTCCTATGCCGAGTTGTATTTCCCCGATGTTTTGTGGCCCGACTTCACGGAGGCGGATTTTGACAGGGCGATCGACGAATATACGCATCGCGACCGCCGTTTTGGATTGATAAAAAAATAAAAAAGACCGAATGAACCGGATAAAGTCGATTTCAATAATAACTCTGGCGCTCGTATTTTTCGCCGGAAACGGTTTTGCCCAGCAGGCGGCCGATTCGACCCTCTTCGTCGATGCGCCCGACACCGTGCTGCTTCCCCATTTCGACGAGAACGCACCCATAATGAAGGTGGCCGCGACGCCCAAACTCTACTACATCCGCAACGTCAATATCCGCGGCGTGAAGTACCTCAATCCCGATATTTTGCGTTCGACTTCGGGGCTTATCCCGGGCGATTCGCTCTACCTGCCCTCGAACTACATTGCGCAGGCCGTCGGCCGTCTGTGGAGCCAGCGCTATTTCGCCGACATCAAGGTGGGCGCGACGATCCTGGGCGACAGCGTCGACCTGGAGGTGATGTTGCAGGAGCGCCCGCTGGTCTACCGCTGGGCCTTTACGGGCATCTCGAAGGGCAAGCAGCGCGACCTGACCGAGAAACTGAAACTCAAACCCGGTACCGAGCTGTCGGACTACGCGCTGGACAAGAACGAAAAACTGATCAAGAAATACTTCTCCGACAAGGGTTTCCGCAATACCGAGGTGACACACCGCATCACCAACGACACGGTGCAGACCCGCGCCGTGAACGTCACCTTCGACGTCGACCGCAAGGAGAAGGTCCGCATCGGCAAGATCACTTTCACGGGCAACAACCAGTTTACGGGCAAACGCCTGCGCAAGAGCCTGAAAAAGATCCACCAGAAGTCCATCAACTTCTTCCGCAACTCCAAATTCCAGGAGAAGGAATACGAGGAGAGCAAGGAGAACCTCATCGACTTCTACAACTCGAAGGGTTATCGTAACGCCCACATTGTCAAGGATTCGGTATACACGATCAGCGATACGCGCCTCGGCATCAACTTCGATATGTCGGAGGGCGAGAAGTTCTATATCGGCGATGTGCGCTGGTTAGGCAACTCGGTCTACGAGACGGCCGACCTGAACCGCATTTTCGGTGTCAAACCGGGCGAAACGTACGACAAGAAGGCGATGTACAAGCGCCTCGGTATCGGCAAGGAGACCAATCCCGAGGAGTTCTCTGTCTCGTCGATGTACCAGAACAGCGGTTACCTGATGTCGCAGATCGATCCTGTGGAGATCGTTACGGCCAAGGATACGGTCGATATGGAGATCCGCATCTTCGAGGGTAAACAGTTTTCGATCAACGATGTAGGCATCACGGGCAACCTGCGCGTGGACGACGAGGTGATCCGCCGCGAGCTGGACGTCCGTCCGGGCGAGCTGTACGACCGTTCGCTGCTGATGCGTTCGCTCCGCATGCTCTCGACGATGGGTCACTTCAACCCCGAGAACCTCCAGCCCGATCTCAAACCTGTCTCCAACGAATTGGTCGACATCAACTTCCCGTTGGAGGAGCAGGCCAGCGACCAGTTCAACATCGCCGGCGGTTGGGGTTCGGGCACCTTCGTGGGTTCGATCGGCGTGACGCTGAACAACCTCTCGATGCGCAACATCTTCAAGAAGGGGGCCTGGCATCCCTATCCGATGGGCCAGAACCAGCGCTTCT
>CAZHMX010000111.1:0-5751 GCA_964533725.1 uncultured Alistipes sp.
GTCGAGGTCTTGATGAAGTCGGCACCGGCCAGCATCGACAGCAGCGACGCCTTGCGGATCAGGTCGGGAGTCTTCAGCGCGCCGGTCTCGAGAATCACCTTCAGCACGACGCCGTCGGTCTCGTGGCGGAGCATCTCCACCTCGTTGGCGGCCTCGTCCCACGCGCCCGAGAGCATCTTACCCACATTCAGCACGATGTCGATCTCGTCGGCGCCGTTCTCGACCGCCATAGCCACCTCCAGCATCTTGACCTCGATGAAGGTTTGCGACGAAGGGAAGCCGCCGGCCACGCTCGTAATGCGCATCGGGGTGCCGTCGACGGCCAGCCCTACGGTCTCGACAAAGGGCGGATAGACACAGATGGAGGCCACGTTGGGGATCGCGGGAAAATCCTGATAGAACTCCGCGGCGCGACGGGCGAAGCGGGTCACCGAATCGGCGGAGTCGTTGCACGACAGGGTCGTGAGGTCGATGGCCGAGTAGCAGAACTTGTAGACGTCGACGTTGTGGTTGCGGACGGCAGCCTCGCGAATGCGGGCCACGGTCTGCGCAACCTGTGCCTCGGTGGGAGCCGAAGCGTATTCGGAGAGGTGGTTGGCGTATTCCATAGAACAATCTTTTGGACAAAGATAACGATTTTTTCGCAACAATAACGCCACGGCGAAAAAAATAATCGGCCGGACCAAACACCCGACCCATTTCTGTTTTTGCTTCCGGGCTCACTTTCCCGCCCGGGACCCCGCCCGACTCTTTGCCGGCCCTTCGTCCGACGCCTCGCCCGGACCCTTATCCGGTCCTTACAGGCGTCCCATCCGGACTCTTGCAGCGCTCCGCGCCCTTTCGCCCGGTCCCTTCCTTGACCCGCCCGGCCTTTCGCCCAGACTCCTGCTTGCCCCCCTGGCCTTCGTCCGACCTTTTGCTTAACCCGCCCGGCCCTTATCCGGCCCCGGGGTTATTTTTTGTTGAAGGCGTTCATGGTCAGCGCGGTGCCGACCGTGGCGAACGAGAGGATGGCGTCGCCGAAGACCTTCAGACGCTCGGGCAGCAGTTTCTCCTCCTCACCGGTCCAGCGGCCCAGCACGTAGTCCACCTGGAAACCGCGGGCGAACTCGCCGCCGATACCGAAACGGATGCGGGCATAGTCCTCGCTGCCCAACAGCTCGGAGATGTTTTTCAGACCGTTGTGTCCGCCGGCGCTGCCCTTGGCGCGCATGCGCAGCGTGCCGAACGGCAGGGCGATATCGTCGACCACCACCAGCAGGTTTTCGCGCGGAATGCGCGCCGCCTCCAGCCAGTAGCGCACGGCCTTGCCCGAGAGATTCATATAGGTGGAGGGCTTCAGCAGCAGGAGCGTCCGGCCGCGGTGACGCAGTTCGGCCACATCGCCGTAACGGTCGGTCGTAAACGAGGTGTTGTATGCTCCGGCAAGAGCATCCAACACTTTGAAACCGATGTTGTGGCGGGTCTCGGCGTACTCGGCGCCGATATTTCCAAGCCCAACAATAAGGTACTTCATCCGAGGATCGTGGACTATTTACCGGCAGCCTCGGCACCGCGCGAAGCACGGGTTACGCGAACGGCGCAGACGGCGGTCGTTGCGGGGGTCAGGAACTTGAGGCCCTCGACCTGCAGGTCGCCTACGAAGATGGTCTTGCCCACGCCGAGCGTCGTCACGTCGACAACGACCTCATCGGGCAGCTTGTCCAGCGGAGCGCTCACGATCACCTTGCGGGCCGACAGCACGAGCTTACCGCCGACCTTCACACCCTCGGCGTTGCCCGTCAGACGAACGGGAATCGAGATGGCCACAGGCTTGCCCTCCTGCACGCGGTAGAAATCGATATGGAGCACCTGCTCGCGGATGGGGTGGAACTGAACCTCGCGCATCACGGCGTTGTAGGTCTGACCGTCGATAACCAGCTCGACGATGTACGAGTTCGGGGTGTAGATCAGGGGTTTCACCTCCTTGGCGTCGATCGAGAAGGAGATGGTTTCGCCGGCACCGCTCAATACGCAGGGGATCAGACCCTCGCGACGGATGTCCTTGGCCGCTTTCTTGCCGTACTGCTCACGCTTGGCGGCAGTGATCGTCAAAGTTTTCATGTTTTTTTGTGTTTTAATGTGTTAAACCTTCGGCGGTTCTCAGCTCACCGACCCTCGAGGTGGTGCGCCCCATGCCGCCTGCTTTCGGGGGGCAAAGATAAGGGAAAAATGTGAAAAAAGAGAGCCTTGCTTTGCAAAAAGAGAGAAAAAGTGTATTTTTGTAGTGCACAAACACAAAAATAACCAAAAAATCCGATACACAACATGAAAAAACAGTGTGTTTTGGTGGCAGGCGGCGCCGGATATATCGGCTCCCACACCACCGTAGAGCTGATCAACGCCGGCTACGACGTCGTGATCGCCGACAACCTCTCCAACTCCGAAATCCGCGCCGTCGAAGGTGTCCGCAAAATCACCGGCATCGAGGTCCCCTTCGTCGAGGTCGACTGCTGCGACTATGAGGCGTTCGAGGAGAAGGTCTTCAAAAAGTACGAATTCGACTCGGTGATCCACTTCGCCGCCTCGAAAGCCGTCGGCGAGTCGGTCGAGAAACCGTTGCTCTACTACCGCAACAACCTCACCTCGCTGCTCAACACCATCGAGCTGATGTACAAGTACGGCCGCCACAACATCGTCTTCTCGTCCTCCTGCACCGTCTACGGCGAACCCGACAAACAGCCCGTCACCGAGCAGACCCCCCGCAAACCGGCCACCTCGCCCTACGGCAACACCAAACAGATGAGCGAGGATATCCTGCGCGACACCGTCGCCGCACACCCCGAACTGAAGGGTATCGCCCTGCGTTACTTCAACCCCATCGGCGCCCACCCGTCGGCCCTGATCGGCGAGCTGCCCCGCGGCGTGCCGCAGAACCTCGTGCCCTACATCACCCAGACCGCTGCCGGCATCCGTCCCTGCCTGTCGGTCTTCGGTGACGACTATCCCACGCCCGACGGTTCGTGCATCCGCGACTATATCGACGTGGTCGACCTGGCCCGCGCCCACGTGGCCGCCATCGGCCGCATGGTCGAAGGCAAGAGCAAAGCCGGTTACGAGGTCTTCAATATCGGCACGGGCCGCGGTGTCTCGGTGCTCGAACTGGTAGACCGTTTCGAGAAGGTCAACGGCCTGAAACTCAACTATAAGATCGCGCCCCGCCGTGCCGGCGACATCATCGCCATCTGGGCCGACCCGACCTTAGCCAACGACGATCTGGGCTGGAAAGCCACCCGCACGCTCGACGAGACGGTAGCCTCGGCCTGGAAGTGGCAGCAGTCGCTCAAATAGCCCCTCTCCCCTCCTCCCGGGGTCCGGAAGCGGACTCCGGGAGCGGCCGGGACGCCCCTTTTCACCGACGCTCCGCCGAGAGCTGCGCAGACAGCATCGAGATCCCGGCGCTCATAATCCCGGGCACCCTGTACATAGTCAGGTCGCCGGTTTTGTCCGACCAGAAACCGCTCAACCCGGCGAACCGCATAAACAATTTCATCGAATAACCGGCCCAACCTGCCCGAAACTATTTATTCCGTCACCTCTTCCGCCGGGATCCGTTCTTCGGCCACTGCGTGCCGGCCACCAACGGCGGCCCGCTTTTCGCGGGCCGCCGCACATCGCCCAATCAGGGCAGGACGACGGGCCGGCGAGGGGTCGTTACCCGCTGGAAAACATAGCGGGAGACATACGGCTTCTCGTGCCGGTCGGTCAAGACAAAGACGTTGTCGTCTATCCAGGTCAACGCGCACGGAATATCCTTCCCGTCCATATCGTTGACACATCGGTAAGTAAGCGTGTCTGTCTTGTCGTCGTAGCGCCACACGATGGGATCCGCCGCCTTTTGCAAATCCCCCGTCAGGGAGCCTTTGCCCCCTTTCTCAAACGTCACGACCAAAAAACCGCCGGATTCCGAGTATTCGGCGCAGCGGTCCGAACCCTCGGCCTGCATCCACCGCTCCGACTTTTTGGAAAGCCATTCGCCGACTAACGGATCCGCCGCCGGACGTTTCTCCACTGCCCGTTCCACACCGAAAAAAGCACAGAACAGACTGCACAGGATAATGCCGCAGAAAAGCAGCAAATTTTCTTTTGTCATTTTTGAAGTTCTCCATTCCTGCCCCTTGGTTTTCTGAAACCTGCACAAAAAACGCGGGGGCAGACCCATTTTGCACTCTCGGGGTATTAGGAGACCCAGTCACCGCAAAACAAAATCACACCCACGCGAAACGTGAGCCGTGACCTTATTTCGGATGACTTGAAAGTTCCTAATTTTCGAGAGTCGGAAATAAAGCAACGCTTTTTATGCAACGCAACAGCACATTTTATGCCGTCGCCGAATAAGTCTGTCGATATTCCTTGATTTTTCTATAGGCAAAAACAGTTTTGGTACGCTGCGAAGATACATAAAATCAGGCGCACCACCAAATATGCCACCGTTTTATTTCTTCCGCCCCGGGACGGTCCGCCGCCTGTGGCACGAATCGTGCGGATCCGACCCGAAAACCGATCATGAAGACAACATTTTTAGGCCTGGAACTCCGCTCGCCCGTAGTGGTCAGCAGCTCGCCCTTCACGGCAACGGCACAAACGGTGGAACGTTGCGCCCGCCACGGCGCAGGAGCCGTCGTGCTGAAATCCATCTTCGAGGAGCAGATCACCCGCGAAGCCGCCGCACTCGACACCGGCCGCGAAACCGGCATCGGGATGGGCGATTCGGGCGAATACCTCGAACGTTACATCGGCGACCGGACCCGTGCCGAATACCTCGACCTGATCCGCCAAAGCCGCCGCACCGGCATCCCCGTCATCGCCTCGATCAACTGCCGCGCCGCCGACCCGTCGTGGGGCGACTACGCCCGCGAAGCAGCATCGGCCGGAGCTTCGGCACTGGAACTCAACATCTTCCTTCGTCCCACCGACCACCACAGCTCCTCCGCCGAGATCGAACGCGACTATCTCCACATCGCCCGCCGGGCCGTCGAAGCCGTCGCCCCGACAGGGATCCCCGTTGCGGTGAAGCTGCCCCAGCGGCTGACGAATTTTCTTTTGGTGTGCGACGGTCTCTACGCGCGCGGGGTTCGCGGCGTGACGCTTTTCAACCGCTATTTCGAACCCGACGTCGATATCCACCGGCTTCGTCTGCGCGGCAGCGACCCCTACAGCCACCCCGGCGAACTGCGCGACGTGCTCTGTTCCACGGCGTTGTGCTCGACCGCCATTCCCGCGCTCGACATCGCCGTATCGACCGGCATTCACGACGGCGAAGCGGCCGTAAAGGCCCTGCTGTGCGGTGCGCGTGCCGTGCAGATCTGCACGGCGATCCACCGCTCGGGCTTCGGGGTCATCGCATCGATCGACCGTTTTATCGACCGCTGGGCCGGGGAGCACGGTTTCGACCGTCTGGACGCCTTCCGCGGCCTGCTGGACTACGGATCGACGGACGACGACCACTACCGCCGGGTCCAATACCTCAAATTCTTCCCCGCCGACTCCTCCGCAGAGCAGCAGACGGAGCCGACAACGGTCTGACCGGCAGCACGAACGGCATACGACCTTTCCCTGAGGAGGAGTGAGGCGAAGCCCGTTGCACCTCTTGTCGGAGACTTTGGGAGCGTAGATTCTACCTGCAAGTGCAAAATTAGGCAATAAATTTAAAGAAATCAGCAACAGGTGTGGAAAATCCAATCTTTAACCTTGGTCTCTTGTTGATTTTTT